>NZ_JAFMOZ010000132.1:0-129484 GCF_019049615.1 Rahnella sp. BCC 1045
TTAAGCCACCTGAAGGGACGTTTAAGACTAAGACGTTGATAGGCTGGGTGTGTAAGTGCAGCGATGCATTGAGCTAACCAGTACTAATGACCCGAGAGGCTTAACCTTACAACACCAAAGGTGTTTTAGATTGACTCTGTGCGAGACCGAGATTTTTCAGCGTAATGTTCCGAGATTGGTTCGTAGTGCAAGCCTGAGAGAGGGTGAGCGGTATGAATGAAACAGAATTTGCCTGGCGGCAACAGCGCGGTGGTCCCACCTGACCCCATGCCGAACTCAGAAGTGAAACGCCGTAGCGCCGATGGTAGTGTGGGGTCTCCCCATGCGAGAGTAGGGAACTGCCAGGCATCAAATTAGTTCCTTTTCCCCTGACAAGGAAAATAACAGGAACAAACTTGTATCAGACGATTGCTGATATGAGTGAAAGAACCGGTGGAGCGGTAGTTCAGTTGGTTAGAATACCTGCCTGTCACGCAGGGGGTCGCGGGTTCGAGCCCCGTCCGTTCCGCCAATTATTAAATATTATGCCTGCTAAATTAGCAGGCATAATAGTAAGCGTAATATAGGGGCGTAGCTCAGTTGGTAGAGCACCGGTCTCCAAAACCGGGTGTCGCGAGTTCGAGTCTCTCCGCCCCTGCCATATTAAAGCCCTTCGCGAAAGCGAGGGGCTTTTTTGTTATATGCCTCTCTGACTTTCCTCATTGTCCATACAACTGTGATTTAATCCTCGTTTTGCTAAACTTTTGCACCATTAATGCTCAATCCTTCCCCGTTTTCTGGTTGTTTTTTGTCATGTTTCGGCTAAATACATGCACTAAATGATTGTTATCCCCGTATGTGACACCGCTCATGCTCCCATTTTCCCAGTGTACTAAACCTAATCATCGTCCGATGACGATGACCCGATCCTGACAATACGTTTTCCTCCTTTTTAAAGCATCTTTGTCGCAATGAAGGAATACGTTTGCTGGATGAAAATCCTGGCCGTACCCAACGAGTCATAACAAAAAGTAGCTCAGACTACACGCGAGGAAAAAGACATGTATAAACGCTTATTAGTGGCAGCAGCAGTTGCAACAACACTTTGTGGGGCGGCGCAGGCAGCTCCTCTGGTTGTGGGATTTTCGCAGATCGGTTCTGAGTCCGGGTGGCGTTCTGCTGAAACTAAAGTATCTAAATCAGAGGCAGAAAAACGCGGCATTACACTGAAAATTGCTGATGCCCAGCAGAAACAAGAGAACCAAATCAAAGCGATACGTTCATTTATTGCACAAGGTGTTGATGCGATCTTCATCGCGCCTGTTGTCGCAACCGGCTGGGCTCCTGTTCTGACTGAAGCCAAAGAAGCCAAGATCCCGGTATTCCTGCTGGACCGCACTATCGAAGTCAGTGATCCGACGCTTTACACCGCTGCGGTCGCTTCAGACAGCGTTTACGAGGGTAAAGTGGCCGGTGACTGGCTGGTAAAAGAAGTCGCGGGTAAACCTTGTAACGTCGTGGAATTGCAGGGAACCGTCGGTGCAAGTGTTGCTTTAAACCGTAAACAAGGTTTTGCCGATGCACTCAAAGCGGCACCAAACGTCAAAATTATCCGTTCCCAGTCTGGCGACTTCACCCGCAGTAAAGGTAAAGAAGTCATGGAAAGCTTCATTAAGGCTGAACAAAACGGCAAGAACATTTGTGCTGTTTATGCCCATAACGATGATATGGCAATCGGTGCGATTCAGGCCATTAAAGAAGCCGGTCTGAAACCGGGTTCACAGATCAAAATCGTTTCCATCGATGGGGTTCCTGACATCTATAAAGCGATGTTAGCCGGTGAAGCGAATGCCTCTGTTGAGCTGACCCCTAACATGGCAGGCCCGGCATTTGATGCGCTGATCGCAATGAAAAAAGACGGTACTCAGCCGAAGAAATTCATCCAGACTCAGTCCGCTTTAATCCTGCCTGATATGGCTCAGAAAGAATACGACATGAAAAAAGACATGGGTTATTAAGCCGGTTTACCGGCTTGTCTCACGGACAAGCCGGTAAAAATTATTCCCTTTTCGCCGCTGGCGAATGCAGCAGGAGTAGTGACGTGACGGATAATCCAGATTCAATAACGCTGCTTGAAGTGCGCGGCTTGTCAGTTGAATTCCCCGGCGTAAAGGCGCTTGAAAATGTCGACTTCACACTCGAATGTGGCGAAATCGTTGCACTTTTGGGGGAAAATGGTGCCGGTAAATCCACAATGATTAAAGCGCTGACCGGCGTTTATAAACGCTCCGCAGGTCAGGTCTTTCTCAATGGAAAATCCATCGAACCAGTGAATACCGCAGACGCACAGTCGCTGGGGATTGGCACGGTCTATCAGGAAGTTAACCTTCTGCCGAATATCTCCGTTGCTGCGAATCTCTTCATCGGGCGAGAACCGACCCGCTTCGGACTGGTCAATCAGCGCAAAATGGAGCAACAGGCCGAAGCGCTTCTGGAAGGCTATGGGCTGCATCTGGATGTCAGCCAGCCTCTTTCCACTTATTCCATCGCTATCCAGCAGATCGTGGCCATTGCCAGGGCGGTGGACCTCTCTGCGCAAGTGCTGATCCTTGATGAGCCCACCGCCAGTCTTGATGCCAAAGAAGTCAGTATGCTGCTCGATATTCTTGTTCAGCTGCGCAACAAAGGCGTGGGGATGATCTTCGTGACGCATTTCCTCGATCAGGTGTATCGGATCAGCGACCGGATAACGGTTTTACGCAACGGCAAACGGGTGGGATCTGAACGTACTGCCGATCTGCCCCGTATCGATCTGGTACCGATGATGCTTGGGCACAGCTTTGATGAAAGCCTGCTTAAACGCACCGAACACCGGAATGTCACAGGCGAGCCATTGGTTGATTTCAAAGATTATGGTCGTCGTGGGGTGGTTGAACATTTCGATCTGAAAGTTCGTCGTGGAGAAATCGTCGGGCTGGCCGGGCTACTGGGTTCTGGCCGCACGGAAACTGCTCAGCTGATTTTTGGCATTAAAGGCCATGACAGCGGTAATGCGCAGGTTGAAGGCCGTGCGGCAACGATCAATACACCACGAAAAGCGGCGAAGCTCGGTTTTGGTTATTGCCCTGAAGATCGCAAAACCGACGGGATTATTGGTGCGGCAACGGTTCGCGAAAATATCATTCTGGCGTTGCAGGCCCGGCGTGGCTGGCTGCGTCCTTTACCGATGAAAGAACAGCATCAGATTGCCGAAAAGTTTATCAAACTCCTGGGTATCCGTACGCCCGGCACCGAGCAGGAAATTCAGTATCTTTCTGGAGGCAATCAGCAAAAAGTCCTGCTTTCCCGCTGGCTTGCGACCAATCCCCGCTTTCTTATTCTTGATGAACCCACTCGCGGGATTGATGTCGGCGCGCATGCGGAAATTATTCGCCTGATTGAAAAGCTTTGTGATGAAGGATTGGCGCTGCTGGTCATTTCCTCTGAGCTGGAGGAGCTTGCGGGTTACGCCGACCGTATCGTGGTACTGCGCGATCGTCGTCATGTTGCTGAAATTGAGCAGGCCGAGATCTCCGTGCCCGCCATTATGAAAGCCATCGCGGCTCAATGAGGAGATACCGATGAGTAACAGGAGTCTGCCGATGACAGGAAGACCGCGCAAAGTAAGATTTGTGTTTCCCAAAGGTGCCACGCAAATTGGCGCTTTTGTCGCAATATTACTGATCGACAGTCTGGTCGCACCGGGCTTTTTCTCCATCCATATTCAGGATGGCCGCCTGTTTGGCAGCCTGGTAGACATATTCAATCGCGGCGCACCCGTCGCTTTACTGGCCCTGGGGATGACGCTGGTTATCGCCACCGGCGGTATCGACCTGTCCGTCGGCGCGGTGATGGCGATCGCGGGCGCGACAGCAGCGACCATGACCGTTCAGGGATATCCGCTGACGATAGTGTTACTGGCATCCGTGGGCGTCGGAGCGATATGTGGCTTATGGAATGGATTTCTGGTCGCTGTCCTGCAAATACAGCCGATTGTAGCCACACTGATGCTGATGGTCGCCGGAAGGGGTATCGCGCAGCTGATTACAGAAGGGCAGATCGTCACGTTTGAACACAACGGTTTGTCGCAATTTGGCAGCGGTTCTTTGTTCTATCTTCCGATGCCGGTGATTATTGCTGCCGTCATGCTGATACTGGTCTGGGCGCTCACGCGTAAAACTGCACTCGGGCTGTTTATCGAATCTGTCGGCATCAATATCCGCTCTGCCTATAACGCCGGTGTGAATGCGCGCCTGGTGCTCATTTCAACCTACATTGTTTGCGGGATATGCGCGGCAGTCGCGGGCGTCATTGTCACGGCGGATATCCGCGGTGCCGATGCCAACAACGCCGGATTATGGCTGGAGCTGGACGCCATTCTCGCCGTTGTCATCGGCGGCGGTTCGCTGCTGGGCGGACGTTTTAACCTGCTTCTTTCGGTGGTCGGAGCGCTGATCATTCAGGGAATGAACACCGGTATTCTGCTTTCAGGCTTTAAACCCGAGTTTAATCTGGTGCTCAAAGCTCTGGTGGTTCTCGCCGTCCTGGTGGTTCAGTCGCCCCGCGTCTCGCTCAGTAATCTGTTCCGGAGAAAGGGATAATGCTTAAAAGAAATCTGCCCCTGCTGATTACTATCGTGGTGTTTCTGGCCGGATATGGGTATTGCTTCACCCAGTTTCCCGGATTCGCCTCCACGCGTGTCTTCTTTGATTTACTGACAGATAACGCCTTTCTCGGCATCGTAGCCGTCGGGATGACCTTCGTGATCCTCTCCGGCGGTATCGACCTGTCCGTGGGATCTGTTATCGCTTTTACGGGCGTGTTGCTGGCGAAACTGATAGGCACGTACGGCGTCGCGCCGGGTTATGCGTTTGTCATTGTGCTTCTGATGGGGGCGCTGTTTGGTGCGCTGATGGGCTGGATTATTGATACGCTGAAATTGCCTGCTTTCATCATCACGCTGGCGGGGATGTTTTTTGTACGCGGTATGAGCTTTATCGTCTCAGAGGAATCTCTGCCGATTAACCATCCGGTTTACGATTTTCTTGCCAATTACGCCTGGAAAATGCCCGGAGGTGGCCGTTTTACTCTGCTGGCTCTGGTCATGCTGCTGGTGGTCTTTGGCGGCATCATTTTGGCTCACCGTACGCGTTTCGGTAACAACGTCTATGCCGTGGGCGGCAGCAATGTGTCTGCGGCGCTGATGGGCGTTCCCGTCAGACGCACAACGATTTATATCTACATGTTGTCGAGTACGCTGGCGGTGTTATCGGGGATCATCTTCTCGCTCTACACGTCAGCGGGGTATGCGCTGGCGGCCAGCGGCGTTGAGCTTGATGCGATTGCGTCCGTCGTCATTGGCGGCACACTCTTGAGCGGCGGTGTTGGAACGGTGCTGGGAAGTTTGTTTGGCGTCTTAATTCAGGGGCTTATCCAGACTTACATCACATTTGATGGCACGCTCAGTTCATGGTGGACGAAAATCGTCATGGGAGTTTTGCTGTTTATCTTTATCGCACTGCAAAAAGGCATGGGCACCTTCTGGACTGCCAGAAGGGCACGCCATCCACGACCAGAGCCGTCCTGAGTCAGGACGGCATCAGAAGTTAGTGATCAGCGGTGTTTTGAGTAACTGACGGATCAGAACCTGCTGATCGCTGTTTTGCAGCCAAACGGCGTACAACGGGCGGATCACCGGCGGAACATCTTCGTGCGCGGCGAGCTGCGGATATTCTTTCGCCCAATGCGCTGGCAGAAAAGCGCAGCCACCCGTATTTTCCAGCAACTGACGCGTCAGTTGTGCAGACGTTGTGGTCAGCACCGGTTCCTGATCGCTGTTTTGCAGCTTTTCCTGCTGTGGAAAATCTGCGCCCCATTCCAGTTTCACGTAAGGCGTTTGTTCCCCTCTGACCGTTTTCTTCGATGAAAAAAGTCGTAACGAGAAATTACCCAGAAGCTGGCTCGACAGTTCATCCATCTTGGGTGGTTCAGTGGTGATCAGCAAATCCAGTTGTCTTTCATGCAATTGTTTTACCAGTGACTGGCGTAAAGCGATGCGCGCTTCGAGCCTCAGCGTGTCACGTTGGGTGTAAAGCGACTGCATCCAGGGTGTCAGATAGGCTTCCCAAAGCGATGCCGTAGCGCCAATTGACAATTCTGTGTGCTGTAACGAGCGTACAACCTCTTTTTTCGCCATTTGCCACGTAGACATCAGATTCTCGGCATAGGGCAGCAGGCGTTCTCCTGCGGGCGTTAAGCGGATGTTATTGCGATGCCGCGTGAACAAATTAGCGCCAAGTTGGGTTTCCAGTTGCCGGATACGAAAGCTGACAGCCGATTGCGTCAGATAAAGGGATTCCGCCGCCCGACCAAAGTGGCGAGTTCTACTGACCTCCAAAAAGGTTTTCAGTAATTCCGTGTCCAAAACTATCTCCAATAATTTTTGTCGTTAAGATTTAAATGTTTTGTTTTACACAATGTCAAGCCTAACTAATACTCCGCGCCATAACAGCACGACCATGAGAGAATTAGGAGCGTGTCAGATGGCGGAAAGCTTCACCACGACAAATCGTTTTTTTGATAATAAACATTACCCTCGCGGGTTCTCCCGGCATGGCGATTTCACCATTAAAGAAGCGCAAATGCTAGAACGTTACGGCTTTGCTTTTAATGAGCTGGATCTGGGGAAACGTGAGCCCGTTACCGACGAAGAAAAGCTGTTCCTGGAGGTTTGCCGGGGTACGCGCGAACCTGTGACAGATGCAGAAAAAGTGTGGAACAAATATATTGTCCGCACCCGTCGTCCGAAGAAATTCCACACGCTGTCCGGCGGCAAACCGCAGGCCGATGCTGTAGAAGACTATACGGAAAGCGACGACTAATGAAACGGGGCGATGCCCCGTTTTTTTATGCCAGATTCTTATGTAAAGTTAACAATAGCCTATCCATGGTGCGATAGCTCAGCGCCTCAGAAATATGTTTTCGTTCAATCGATTCTTTCCCCTCTAAATCGGCTAATGTTCGCGCAACTTTCAGGATCCGGTGCCACGCCCTGACCGACAATCCCAGTTTATGCAGAACCTCTTCCAGAAATTCCGCATCCGTTTTTTTTAAAACGCAGTAAATTTCGACTTCGCTGCTGTTCAGCCTCGCATTGATTTTCCCCGCCCGTTTCAGCTGAATCTCCCGTGCGGCTAATACCCGTTCCCGAACCTGCGCACTGCTTTCCCGTGCTGTCGGCGTATGGTTTTGCTGGCTTAAAATTCCAGGCGGCAACAGCGGCACTTCAATGGATAAATCAAACCGGTCCAGGAAAGGGCCGGAAAGCCTGCCCAGATAGCGTAAAACCTGCTGCGGGGGCGTGCGGTTGTGGATCCCCTGATAGTGTCCGGTAGGGCTGGGATTCATCGCTGCAATCAGCTGGGCTCTGGCCGGATAACGGACTTTTGCCCGCGCCCGGGAGATCGTGATTTCGCCCGATTCCATCGGCTGGCGCAAAGCATCCAGCACCTGACGCTGGAATTCCGGAAGCTCGTCTAGAAACAGGACGCCATTGTGGGCCAGTGAAATTTCTCCCGGCTTAGGCAGCGAACCCCCGCCGACCAGCGCGCTAATTGACGTACTGTGATGTGGCGCCCTGAAAGGCCGTACACGAGAAAACTCACCGTCATCTTCCGGGTTATACACCAGGCTGGCGATCGCGGCGGTTTCGAGCTTTTCTTCGTTACTGAGCGGGGGAAGTAAGCCAGGCAAACGGCTCGCCAGCATGGTTTTCCCGGTGCCGGGCGGTCCGATAAGCAATAAGTTATGGCCTCCGGCGGCGGCGACCTCCAGTGCGCGTTTTGACTGCTCCTGACCAATGATATCGGCGATGTCAGGCTGGCAGGCAGGTTCCGGCGCAACGGGTGGATATTCAATCGCCGGCAGGCTGTCCTCGCCCTGCAAAAAAGCACAAACCTGTAACAGATGTCCTGCAATATTGGCGACGCCGGGATCAAGCAGCGTCATTTCGGACTGATTTGCTTGCGGCAAAATTAAAATCCGGCCTTCTTTCTGTGCTTCGAGCGCCGCAGGAATTGCGCCGTTAACGCTGCGCAAAGCGCCTGAAAGTCCCAGTTCTCCCAAAAACTCATATTTCACCAGCCTGTCGCCTCTAAGCTGTTCAGAGGCCACCAGAATCGCCAGCGCGATAGATAAATCATACCGGCCACCTTCTTTGGGCAAGTCGGCAGGGGCGAGATTCACCGTAATCCGCTTGGGAGGAAAACTGAAACCACAGTTGATGATGGCGCTGCGGACTCGATCTCTGGCCTCTTTGACGGTGGTTTCGGGCAGGCCGACCAGCGTCAGGGCCGGTAAGCCATTACTGATATGCACTTCAACGGAGACACCCGGAGCCTGAACACCCAGTGATGCGCGGGTATACACCACGGCTAATGACATACTTCTTCCTTGGCTGTGAATTTTCCTGAAAGGCAGCATGACGCAGTCGGTAACGATTTTGTGAAGAAGATCTGCCAAATGCGCAGCGTCACGTAAAAAGACTCGCGGGATTATCAGGTTGCAATGCGGCAGTGCGTGGTGCGCCACACTGGCGGTAATACTCCTTAACAAATTGAGGTCTTCGGAAACAAATTAGCGGGCTAATTAAGTTGCTGTTTATACAGGCTGAGGTGTTTAATCTTTATGTATTTAACAATAAAGAAACAAATATCAATCATTGATTAACATCTCTCTGCCTCGCTGTGGATTTTCCGGAACAGTTCAGTGAGAGCACTGCCTACAGCTATTCCGGAATAGGGATAAACCCATGTTTGGTTGGACCTCCCGGCAGCGTAATGTTGCCATCGCCAGCTTTTTAAGCTGGACGCTCGATGCTTTCGATTTCTTCATTTTAGTCTTTCTTCTTAGTGACATAGCGACAGCCTTTCATGTCGATATCAAAGAAGTCACGCTGGCGATTTTGCTGACACTAGCGGTGCGGCCCATCGGCGCGCTGGTGTTCGGGCGGGCCGCAGAAAAATACGGACGTAAACCGGTGCTGATGGTGAATATTGCCTGCTTTTCCGTATTTGAACTCTGCACCGCAGCGGCGCCGTCCCTGACCATTTTCCTGATCCTGCGTGTGATTTATGGCGTGGCGATGGGCGGCGTGTGGGGTGTGGCTTCTTCACTGGCGATGGAAACCATTCCTGACCGTTCGCGCGGCATGATGTCCGGTATTTTTCAGGCCGGTTATCCGTTCGGGTATCTGCTGGCCGCGGTGGTTTACGGGCTGTTTTCGGAGATGGTCGGCTGGCGCGGAATGTTTGTCATCGGCGCTGTGCCGATCTTCCTGCTGCCTTTTATCTGGTTTAAGGTGCAGGAATCGCCGGTCTGGCTTGCTGCGCGTGAACGCAAGGAAAGCACCGCGCTGTTGCCAGTGCTCAAATCACACTGGAAACTTTGTGTTTATCTGGTCGTCCTGATGGCGGCCTTCAATTTCTTCAGCCACGGAACGCAGGATCTCTACCCGTCATTCCTGAAAGTTCAGCACGGTTTTGATGCACATACGGTCAGTTTGATTGCTATCGGTTACACCATTGCGTCGATCATCGGCGGTATCTTCTTCGGTACGCTTTCAGAGAAGATTGGTCGTAAAAAAGCCATTATTATTGCAGCCTTACTGTCATTGCCGGTGATCCCGCTGTGGGCATTTTCCAGCGGAACCTGGACCATCGGTCTGGGGGCTTTCCTGATGCAGTTTATGGTGCAGGGCGCGTGGGGCGTGGTGCCGTCTTATCTCACTGAGCTGGTGCCTGCGAACACCCGCGCTGTATTGCCCGGATTTGTTTATCAGCTCGGGAATTTGCTGGCGTCGGTCAATGCGACATTGCAGGCAGGCATTGCCGAAAGTCACGGACATAACTACGGGCTGGCGATGGCGATTGTCGCCGGGACGGTGGCGATCGTAATTTCTGTACTTGTTGCATTCGGGCGAGATACGCGCGGAAAAGCGATAACGGGAGCAATAAATAATCAGAGAACGGATCAGCCTGCTAAGGTTTGATTTTTCAGATTATTTTTGCCGGGTTGTGCAGCGCGTCGCAAATAATAACGCAAGAAAAGTGTTGTCATTAAACGCATTACTGTGATAACTCTGTAGGCAATCGTTCGCAATATGAATTTTAGAAACCTAAAAATGAAAGCCCTTCTCCTCGTAGTTAGCCTAGTCGTGATTAGCGTGGTGGTGATTATTATCCCACCGTGCGGGGCTGCACTTGGACGAAGAAAGGCTTATTAAACAAGCCTGAACCTGAAAAGAAACCCCGCACCGAAAGGTCCGGGGTTTTTTTTTGGGTCAGGTATTTCAGAGAACAGTGAAGCGGGGTCGGAAAATGAGCAACAGCATAATATTCTGCACTTGTCGCAAAAAGGCAGGAGAATAAAGATGAACGGAGCACAGTGGGTAGTACAAGCGTTGCGTGCGCAGGGTGTAAATACAGTATTTGGTTATCCTGGCGGGGCAATCATGCCGGTATACGATGCATTGTATGACGGCGGCGTGGAACACCTGTTGTGCCGGCACGAGCAGGGCGCCGCAATGGCCGCCATCGGCTATGCCCGTTCTACCGGAAAAGTCGGCGTTTGTATCGCCACTTCCGGGCCTGGTGCGACCAACCTGATCACTGGTCTGGCTGACGCGCTGCTCGATTCCGTTCCGCTGGTGGCTATCACCGGTCAGGTCGGTTCCGCATTCATCGGTACCGACGCCTTCCAGGAAATCGACGTTTTAGGTTTATCTCTGGCCTGTACCAAACACAGCTTCCTGGTTGAATCGCTGGACGCGCTGCCGGAAATCATGGCGGAAGCTTTTGCCATCGCCACTTCCGGGCGTCCGGGCCCGGTTCTGATCGACATCCCGAAAGATATTCAGCTGGCGACCGGCGAATTACCGCCGCATCTGCTGGCGGTAGAAGAAACCTTCCCGCATCCGGCAGCTGAACTGCAACAAGCCAGCGCGATGATCGCCGCGTCGCAAAAACCGATGATCTACGTCGGCGGCGGTGTCGGTATGGCTCAGGCGGTGCCGGCTTTACGTGACTTCATCTCAGCAACGGGCATGCCGGCGGTAGCCACCCTGAAAGGGCTGGGCGCACCGGATGAGACTGACCCGTGTTATCTGGGAATGCTGGGTATGCACGGCACCAAAGCCGCTAATCTGGCGGTTCAGTCCTGCGATTTACTGATTGCGGTCGGTGCGCGTTTTGATGACCGGGTGACAGGCAAACTGAATACCTTCGCGCCAAACGCGGCCGTTATCCACATGGATATCGATCCGGCGGAACTGAACAAACTGCGTCAGGCGCACGTCGCGTTGCAGGGTGATTTGAATTCTCTGTTACCTGCACTGCAACAACCGCTGAACATCAGCGCATGGCGTGATGAAGTGATGACGCTGAAAGCGCAGGGTGAATGGCGCTATGACCATCCGGGCGAAGCGATTTATGCACCGCTGTTACTGAAACAAATCTCCGATCGCAAATCTGCCAGTACCGTTGTCACCACCGATGTCGGTCAGCACCAGATGTGGACCGCGCAGCACATGCAGTTCAGCCGCCCGGAAAACTTCATCACCTCCAGCGGTCTGGGCACGATGGGCTTTGGCGTTCCGGCTGCCGTTGGCGCACAGGTTGCCCGCCCGGACGACATGGTGATCTGCGTTTCCGGTGACGGCTCGTTCATGATGAACGTTCAGGAGCTGGGCACCATCAAGCGAAAACAGCTGCCCGTCAAAATCCTGTTGCTGGATAACCAGCGGTTAGGGATGGTACGACAGTGGCAGGAGCTGTTCTTCGACGGACGTTTTAGTGAAACCAACCTTTCTGATAATCCTGATTTTGTGACGCTGGCCAGCGCATTCAATATCCCCGGCCAGCGTATCCACCGTAAAGACCAAGTCGATGCCGCTCTGGACGCATTCTTCACCAGCGAAGGCCCGTATTTGCTTCAGGTTTCCATCGACGAAAATGAGAATGTCTGGCCACTGGTTCCACCGGGCGCAGGCAACGAAACCATGTTGGAGAAAATGTCATGATGCAGCATAACGTCTCAATCCAGGCCCGTTTCCGCCCTGAAATGTTAGAACGCGTATTACGCGTTGTTCGCCACCGTGGTTTTCAGGTGTGCGCAATGAACATGACCCCGATGGTCAATGCGGAAAATATAAATATCGAATTGACCGTTGCCAGCCAGCGCCCGGTAGATTTACTGTCTTCACAGTTACGCAAACTTATGGATGTCGCTTGTGTCGAGATCCAGCAACATACATCACAACAAATACGCGCGAATGCGTGAGTAAAGGAACGAGAGAATGACGAAGAAAGCTGATTACATTTGGTTCAATGGCGAGATGGTTCCGTGGGCAGAAGCAAAAGTTCACGTCATGTCACACGCACTGCATTATGGCACTTCCGTATTTGAAGGCGTGCGTTGCTACGACTCCCATAAAGGCCCCGTCGTATTCCGCCACCGTGAACACATGCAGCGTCTGCGCGATTCCGCAAAAATCTACCGTATGCCGGTTTCTCAGAGCGTGGATGAGCTGATGGAGGCTTGCCGCGAAACTCTGCGCAAAAACAATCTGGTCAGCGCGTATATCCGTCCGCTGGTGTTTGTTGGCGATGTCGGTATGGGCGTTAACCCGCCGGACGGCTACAAAACTGACGTGATCATCGCGGCCTTCCCGTGGGGCGCGTATCTGGGTGAAGAAGCGCTGGAGCAGGGCATCGATGCGATGGTGTCCTCCTGGAACCGCGTGGCAGCCAATACTATTCCAACGGCTGCGAAAGCTGGCGGTAACTACCTTTCTTCATTGCTGGTCGGTAGTGAAGCGCGTCGCCACGGCTATCAGGAAGGTATTGCGCTCGACGTTCACGGTTATGTCTCTGAAGGTGCGGGCGAAAACCTGTTCGAAGTAAAAGACGGCATTCTGTTTACACCTCCGTTTACCTCTTCCGCTCTGCCGGGCATCACCCGCGACGCTATTATTAAACTGGCGAAAGATATGGGGCTGGAAGTTCGCGAGCAGGTTCTGTCCCGCGAATCCCTGTACCTGGCCGATGAAGTCTTCATGTCCGGTACTGCCGCAGAAATCACACCGGTTCGCAGCGTTGACGGCATTCAGGTCGGCATCGGCAAACGTGGTCCGGTCACCAAACAAATTCAGGATGCATTCTTCGGCCTGTTCACCGGCAAAACCGAAGACAAATGGGGTTGGTTGGATCCAATCAACCCACAGTAATTACCCGTCATCCTTCAGGCTGCTTCTGCGTTGGCTGCCTTTATTCACCCCGGTCACTTACCTGAGTAAGCTCCCGGGGATTCATTCAGTTGCCGCCTTGATGCAACCCGAATGATTTAGGGTAATGATGAGGATAAATAAGAAATTCAGCAGGTAGCGATTTCGCTGCCTGCTAAACAGAAATGATTTGGAGTGAACAGAGCATGCCTAAGTACCGTTCCCACACCACGACCCATGGCCGCAATATGGCGGGTGCCCGCGCTTTATGGCGTGCCACCGGCATGACCGATAACGATTTCGGCAAGCCCATTATTGCCGTCGTCAACTCCTTCACCCAGTTCGTACCGGGCCACGTGCATTTGCGTGATTTGGGTAAACTGGTTGCCGAGCAAATCGAAGCGTCCGGCGGCGTGGCGAAAGAGTTCAACACTATCGCCGTGGATGACGGGATCGCCATGGGCCATGGCGGCATGCTGTATTCACTGCCTTCACGCGAGCTGATCGCAGACTCGGTGGAATACATGGTTAACGCGCACTGCGCCGATGCCATGGTCTGCATTTCCAACTGCGACAAAATCACCCCGGGAATGCTGATGGCGTCACTGCGCCTGAACATTCCGGTGATCTTCGTTTCCGGCGGTCCGATGGAAGCCGGTAAAACCAAGTTGTCTGATAAAATCATCAAACTCGACCTGGTTGATGCGATGATTCAGGGCGCAAACCCGAACGTCAGCGATGCCGACAGCGAGCAAATTGAACGTTCTGCCTGTCCGACCTGCGGTTCCTGTTCCGGTATGTTTACCGCTAACTCCATGAACTGTCTGACCGAAGCGTTGGGTCTGTCTCAGCCGGGTAACGGTTCATTGCTGGCCACTCACGCGGATCGCCGTGACCTGTTCCTGAACGCCGGTCGCCGCATCGTTGAGCTGACCAAGCGTTATTACGAGCAGGATGACACCAGCGCCTTACCGCGCAGCATCGCCAGCAAAGCCGCATTCGAAAACGCCATGACGCTGGATATCGCGATGGGCGGCTCCACCAACACCGTTCTGCATCTGTTAGCGGCAGCGCAGGAAGGCGAAATCGACTTCGACATGACCGACATCGACCGTCTGTCACGCAAAGTACCGCATCTGTGTAAGGTTGCGCCAAGCACCCAGAAATATCACATGGAAGACGTTCACCGCGCCGGTGGCGTACTGGCGATTCTGGGCGAACTGGATCGCGCCAACCTTCTGAACCGCGACGTAAAAAATATTCTCGGTCTGACCCTGAACCAGACGCTGGATCAGTACGACATCATGCTGACCCAGGACGAAGCGGTGAAAAAAATGTTCCGTGCCGGTCCGGCGGGCATCCGTACCACACAGGCATTCTCACAAGATTGCCGCTGGGACACACTCGATGATGACCGCGCCGAAGGCTGTATCCGCTCTCTGGAACATGCGTTCAGCAAAGACGGCGGTCTGGCTGTGCTTTACGGCAATATCGCCGAAGCGGGCAGTATCGTTAAAACCGCAGGCGTGGATGAATCCAACCTGACGTTCCGGGGGCCGGCCAAGGTTTATGAGAGCCAGGACAGCGCAGTTGAAGCGATTCTCGGCGGTAAAGTGGTTTCCGGCGACGTGGTCGTTATCCGCTACGAAGGGCCAAAAGGCGGGCCTGGCATGCAGGAAATGCTGTATCCGACCACGTATCTGAAATCCATGGGGCTGGGTAAAGAGTGTGCGCTGATCACCGATGGTCGTTTCTCCGGCGGGACGTCCGGTCTGTCCATCGGCCATGTTTCTCCCGAAGCGGGCAGCGGCGGCCTGATTGCACTGGTTGAAGATGGCGACATCATCGACATCGACATTCCAAACCGCAAAATGGTGCTGGACGTTCCGGCGGCGGAACTGGCAGCGCGTCACGAAGCCGAACTGGCACGCGGCGATAAAGCCTGGACGCCTAAGAACCGTGAACGTGTGGTTTCTCTGGCGCTGCGTGCTTATGCATTGCTGGCGACCAGTGCGGACAAAGGCGCAGTACGCGACAAGTCTAAGCTGGGAGGCTGACAGTCATGGCGGTATCACAACCTTTACCCGACCAGCCGTGCGGCGCAGAATATCTGCGTGCCGTGCTGCGTGCGCCGGTTTATGAAGTCGCGCAGGTGACGCCTTTGCAGGTCATGGAAAAAATCTCTTCCCGGCTGGGTAACACCATTCTGGTGAAGAGGGAAGACCGCCAGGCTGTTCACAGTTTTAAACTACGCGGTGCGTATTCGATGATTGCCAGCCTGACCGAAGAACAGGCTGCACGCGGCGTCGTTACGGCGTCAGCGGGCAACCATGCCCAGGGTGTCGCGCTTTCAGCCACCAAAAAAGGCAT
The DNA here is from genome assembly GCF_019049615.1 of Rahnella sp. BCC 1045. Classification (NCBI taxonomy): domain Bacteria; kingdom Pseudomonadati; phylum Pseudomonadota; class Gammaproteobacteria; order Enterobacterales; family Yersiniaceae; genus Rahnella; species Rahnella sp. BCC 1045. Next base: position 15,668 of record NZ_JAFMOZ010000132.1, read on the forward strand.
CAAATCTCTGATTGTGATGCCGGTGGCGACTGCGGATATCAAAGTTGATGCGGTGCGTAATTTCGGCGGCGAAGTCCTGCTGTTTGGCGCGAATTTCGACGAAGCCAAAGGCAAAGCTATTGAGCTTTCGCAAAAGCAGGGCATGACCTTTGTGCCGCCGTTTGACCATCCGGCGGTGATCGCCGGACAAGGCACGCTGGCGATGGAACTGCTGCAACAGGATGCGCATTTGGATCGCGTTTTTGTTCCCGTCGGCGGCGGTGGTCTGGCCGCCGGTGTGGCGGTGCTTATCAAACAGCTGATGCCGCAGATTCAGGTGATCGGCGTCGAAGCCGAAGATTCTGCCTGTCTGCGTGCGGCGATGGACGCCGGTGAACCGGTGGATCTGGCGCGTGTCGGCTTGTTCGCCGAAGGCGTGGCGGTGAAACGTATTGGCAACGAAACCTTCCGTCTGTGCCGCGAATATCTCGATGACGTGATCACTGTCGACAGCGATTCTATCTGCGCGGCGGTGAAAGATTTGTTCGAAGATGTGCGTGCGATTGCAGAACCTTCCGGCGCGCTGGCGCTGGCGGGGCTGAAGAAATACGTGCAGCAGCACAACATTCAGGGCGAGCGTCTGGCGCATGTGCTTTCTGGCGCGAACGTCAATTTCCACGGTCTGCGTTATGTGTCAGAACGCTGCGAGCTGGGCGAACAACGCGAAGCACTGCTGGCGGTGACTATCCCTGAGCGCAAAGGCAGCTTCCTGAAATTCTGTCAGCTGCTGGGTGGCCGTTCGGTGACGGAGTTTAACTACCGTTATGCCGATGCGGACAATGCCTGCATTTTCGTGGGTGTACGTCTGACGCGCGGTCACGCAGAACGTCAGGAAATTATCGACGAACTGAACCACGACGGTTATCAGGTTGTGGATTTGTCCGACGATGAAATGGCGAAACTTCACGTGCGTTATATGGTGGGCGGGCGTCCGACCAAACCTCTGCGTGAGCGGCTTTACAGCTTTGAATTCCCGGAATCCCCGGGTGCTTTGCTGAAATTCCTGCATACGCTGGGCACGCACTGGAATATTTCACTGTTCCATTACCGCAGCCACGGCACTGATTTTGGTCGCGTGCTGGCGGCGTTTGAGCTGAACGAACAAGAGCCGGAGTTCGAACAGAACCTGACGGCGCTGGGCTATGACTGTCACAACGAAAGTGATAATCCGGCGTTCCGCTTCTTCCTGGCGGGCTAAAATCAAACGGGGCACCTTAAAAGTGTCCCGTTTTTTTTATCCTGAGACGCTCAGAGTAATTGCCAGAACGCCTCGATCAGGGGTTCGTTCAGCCGTTTTTTCTGCACGCAGACGCCCAGTTCCAGCGGCGCGCCGAGCGTGACGTTATCCAGAACAGAAATACGGTTGCGAACCGGTTCCGGGCTGTTATCGACTACTACCGAAGGGATGAGAGCGATGCCGCAACCGAGCGCGACCATCGACACAATGGCTTCGTGGCCGGACACCGTGGCGTAAATCAGCGGGTTGCTCAGACGGTTTCGTTTGAACCAGATGTCGATACGTTTTCGCGCCGGGCCGTGTTCCGGCAGGATAAACGGAATCTGTGACCAGTCGGGATGTGGCACGCTGACTTGCGTTCGCACCGCGCCCGGCAGAGACGGGGAAATCAGGATCATCGGGATTTCGCCGATCTGCGTGAAATCGACACTGCCCGGCAGACTTTCCGGGCGGCCTGCAATCCCCAGGTCCGCTTCGGTGGACTGAACTTTTTCGACCGCGTCGGCGGCGTCGCCGGTGGTCAGTTTGATTTCGACAAGCGGATGTTGCGCGCGGAAGCGGTCAAGAATAGGGGGCAGGTGGCTGTACGCAGCGGTGACCGAGCAGAACAAATGCAGCTCGCCACTGAGCGTCGGGCCATGCTGATCCAGCCCGCTGCGCAGTTGCTGGTAACTCAGCAGCGTTTGCTGGGCAAAAGTTTTGAGCTGTTCACCCGCGCTGGTCAGTTGCACAGTGCGGTTGTCACGCTGAAATAACGGCTGGCCGAGTTCTTCTTCCAGCCGCTGGATCTGGCGCGATAATGTAGACGGGCTGACATGCATCGCCTTCGACGAACGGCCAAAATGGCGGCTTTCCGCCAGATGTAAGAACAGTTTCAGATCACGCAAATCCATAAAGAAGTCCCGGCTTTTTAGTTACGCAAAGGTCAAACGAAGTATATTGCATTTTTTGCAACGTCATCTTCGTAATATATCAATTTAAGCAATGTGTCGCATGACATATAGTGAATTCACGGCGTTCACCGGCTCACCGGTGAAACAAAAAATAACAGCACTTACCTCGATAGAACGGAGCAAGACATGGCTAACTATTTCAACACACTGAACCTGCGTCAGCAGCTGGCACAACTGGGCAAATGCCGCTTCATGGGTCGCGATGAATTCGCGGACGAAGCCAGCTACCTCAAAGGTAAAAAAGTGGTGATTGTAGGCTGTGGCGCACAGGGTCTGAACCAGGGTCTGAACATGCGTGATTCCGGTCTGGATGTTTCCTACACCCTGCGTGCAGAAGCGATTGCTGAGAAGCGTGCTTCATGGCGTAAAGCGACCGAAAACGGCTTCAAAGTCGGCACTTACGAAGAACTGATCCCACAGGCTGACCTGGTCGTTAACCTGACGCCAGACAAACAGCACAGCGCTGTGGTTAAAGCGGTTCAGCCTCTGATGAAAGATGGCGCAACGCTGGGTTACTCACACGGCTTCAACATTGTTGAAGTGGGCGAGCAAATCCGTAAAGACATCACCGTCGTGATGGTTGCGCCGAAATGTCCGGGTACTGAAGTTCGTGAAGAATACAAACGTGGTTTCGGCGTTCCGACGCTGATCGCTGTTCACCCGGAAAACGACCCGAAAGGCGAGGGCATGGCGATTGCTAAAGCCTGGGCAGCAGCAACGGGCGGCCACCGCGCCGGTGTTCTGCAATCTTCTTTCGTTGCAGAAGTAAAATCTGACCTGATGGGCGAGCAGACTATCCTGTGCGGTATGTTGCAGGCCGGTTCTCTGCTGTGCTTCGACAAACTGGTTGCTGACGGCGTGGATGAAGCGTACGCAGAAAAACTGCTGCAGTTCGGCTGGGAAACCATCACCGAAGCGCTGAAACAAGGCGGCATCACGCTGATGATGGATCGTTTGTCCAACCCGGCGAAACTGCGTGCTTATGCGCTGTCCGAACAACTGAAAGAGATCATGGCGCCGCTGTTCCAGAAACACATGGACGACATCATCTCCGGCGAATTCTCCCGCGGCATGATGGCTGACTGGGCGAACGACGACAAAAACCTGCTGACCTGGCGTGAAGAAACGGGCGCAACTGCGTTCGAAAATGCACCACAGTTCGACGGTAAAATTTCTGAGCAGGAATACTTCGACCACGGCGTTGTGATGATTGCGATGGTGAAAGCGGGCGTTGAGCTGGCCTTCGAAACCATGGTGGCTTCCGGCATCATCGAAGAGTCTGCTTACTACGAATCACTGCACGAACTGCCGCTGATCGCCAACACCGTTGCGCGTAAGCGTCTGTACGAAATGAACGTGGTTATCTCTGATACCGCAGAATACGGTAACTACCTGTTTGCTAACGCCGCAGTACCGTTGCTGAAAGAGTTCATGACCACCCTGCAGGCAGGTGATTTGGGCAAATCTGTTGCAGAAACGCAGGTCGATAACGCACAGCTGCGTGACGTTAACGAAGCGATTCGCAACCACCCGATCGAGTCAATCGGCCGCACTTTACGTGGTTATATGACTGATATGAAACGCATCGCAGTAGCGAGCTGATCCTCTTCTTACTCGAATTCTTCCGGGTTTTCGGAAGATAAATAAAAAGGGCACTGCATGAAAATGCGGTGCCCTTTCTTTTTACTGCGCCGGAACGGTAACTCAGTTGCGGTACAGGATCTTAATGATGTGGTAACCGAACTGCGTGTGCAGCGGGCCTTGTGGCTCGATCAGCGGCGCAGAGAAAACCACTTTATCGAAAGCTGGCACCATTGCGCCTTGCTTGAATTCACCTAAATGGCCGCCTTTTTTGCCTGACGGGCAGGTAGAATGTTTTTTAGCCAGTTTTTCGAAATCGCCGCCATTCTTCAGTTGTTCCAGAATATCGAGCGCCTGTGCTTCTTCCTTAACAAGGATATGCATTGCTGCAGCAGTTTTTGCCATGATTGAGACCTTTTATGCGAGAGTGTTTCCAGGGGCGTAATGTAACATCTGCAACGCCGTATGTGGACTCCGGCCTGCATTCCAGACATCACAAATTGCACCGTAAAGGCTGTCAATCTCAGGCGACGTTTCTGCTACAATCGCCGTCCTTGTCCATCAGGTGAGCAAAAATACGCCATGCGATTAAACCCCAGCCAACAACATGCCGTCGAATTCGTCACCGGACCCTGCCTGGTTCTGGCGGGGGCTGGCTCCGGCAAAACCAGGGTGATTACCAATAAAATCGCACACCTGATCCGTGAATGCGGCTATCAGGCTCGCCACATTGCGGCTGTAACCTTCACCAATAAAGCGGCGCGCGAGATGAAAGAGCGTGTGGCGCAAACCCTTGGGCGAAAAGAATCACGCGGCTTGCTGATCGCGACTTTCCACACGCTGGGGCTTGAAATCATCAAACGCGAATTTGCCGCGTTGGGCATGAAATCCAATTTCTCCCTGTTCGACGATCAGGATCAGCTGGCGCTGCTCAAAGAGCTGAGCGAGAAGTGGCTGGAAAATGACAAAACGCTGTTGCAACAGCTGATCTCGACGATCTCAAACTGGAAGAACGATCTGGTTGATCCGTCCCATGCGGCGGGCCTTGCGCGATCGGAACGCGATCAGATCTTCGCGCACTGCTACGGGCTTTATCATGACCATATGCGCGCCTGTAATATCCTCGATTTCGATGACCTGATCCTGCTGCCGACGCTGCTGTTGCAGAAGAATGAAGAAGTGCGGGAGCGCTGGCAGAACAAACTGCGCTATCTGCTGGTCGATGAATATCAGGACACCAACACCAGTCAGTACATGATGGTGAAACTGCTGGTTGGCAACCGCGCACGTTTCACTGTAGTGGGCGACGACGATCAATCTATCTACTCCTGGCGCGGTGCGCGGCCGCAAAACCTGGTGCTGCTGAAAGAAGATTTCCCGCAGTTGCAGGTCGTTAAGCTTGAACAGAACTATCGTTCCTCGCAGCGCATTCTGAAAGCGGCTAACATCCTGATCGCCAACAACCCGCATGTGTTCGAGAAGCGGCTTTTCTCTGAGCTGGGTTACGGCGAAACGCTGAAAGTGGTGACCGCCAACAATGAAGATCACGAAGCCGAGCGCGTGGTTGGCGAGCTGATTGCGCATCACTTTATCAACAAGACCGGTTATGGCGATTACGCGATTTTGTATCGCGGTAACCACCAGTCACGCCTGTTTGAAAAAATGCTGATGCAGAACCGCATTCCGTACCGCATTTCCGGCGGCACGTCGTTCTTCTCGCGGCCTGAAATTAAAGATTTACTGGCCTATTTGCGCGTCCTGACTAACCCTGACGATGACAGCGCTTTCCTGCGTATCGTGAATACACCGCGTCGTGAAATCGGTGCAGCGACGTTGCAGAAACTGGGTGAGTGGGCAAATCAGCGTAACAAAGGTTTGTTCAAAGCCAGTTTCGATATGGGGCTGAGCCAGTATCTGACCGGGCGTGGCCTGGAATCACTGCAACGGTTCACGCACTGGATGGGCACTATTTCTGAACTGGCCGAACGCGAACCGGTTGCGGCGGTACGGGATCTGATCCACGGCATCGATTACGAAAGCTGGTTGTTCGAAACCTCGCCGAGCCCGAAAGCGGCCGAAATGCGCATGAAAAACGTCAATCAGCTTTTCAGCTGGATGACCGAAATGCTCGAAGGTACCGATCTGGATGAGCCGATGACGCTCACTCAGGTGGTCACGCGCTTTACGCTGCGTGACATGATGGAACGTGGTGAAAGTGACGAAGAACTGGATCAGGTTCAGCTGATGACGCTGCACGCTTCGAAAGGTCTGGAATTCCCGTATGTGTTTCTGGTCGGCATGGAAGAAGGATTGTTGCCGCACCAGAGCAGCATCGATGAAGACAATGTCGATGAAGAACGGCGTCTGGCGTATGTGGGCATTACCCGCGCCCAAAAAGAGCTGACTTTTACCCTTTGCCGTGAACGCCGCCAGTACGGGGAATTAATTCGTCCGGAACCCAGCCGCTTCCTGATGGAACTGCCGCAGGATGATTTGGCCTGGGAAAGTGAGCGTAAAGTGGTCAGTGCGCAGGAGCGTATGGTGAAAGGGCAAAGCCATCTGGAGAAAATCCGTGAACAACTGGCGAAAGCCAAAGGCGGAAACTGACAGTCAAAGAAAAGGCAGGGGATAAGCCCTGCCTCATTCGGTGCGTTTTTTTTACGAAAAAAATCAGAGCTGTTCTTCGACGAACAGCGGCCAGTGGACATAACTTTGCCAGTGGCTTTCCTGTTCCAGCTCTTCTGCCCGTAACGGATGCTGAGCCAGCCAGCCCTGCGGCACAATCACATTCAGTTCATCATCATTTGCCCGTAAACGCACGGCGGGCAATGTGTCGTCGCGGCGACGGCTGGCAAAGATAATCGCAAGCCGGAGAATGCGACAAAGACGTTGTGCCTGACGCGGCGGGACGGCGTTTTGCTCATTGAGCAACGGTAAATCGAGCGTCCCGTTCTGGTTTTGCAACAGCGTCGCCAGCAGTTTTTTCTGCGCCGGCGTAAAGCCCGGTAAGTCTAAATGACTGATCAGATAGGCTGCGTGCTGTGGCGCTTTTTTGAAATCAACACTCAGCCCGATTTCGTGGATCAAACAGGCGCTATTCAGCAGCTCACGGGCGCGGGCATCGAGCTTCCATTCCTGTGACACCTGCAACGAAAAGTTCTCTGCAAGCTGTGCTACGCGCTGTGCCTGTTCATTATCAAGCAGATAGCGGCGTTGCAGATTTCGCAATGTGCGCTGGCGAATATCCTGTTCAATCGGCAGGTGCAGCATGCCGTAAACCAGACCTTCACGCAGTGCGCCACCGGCCAGCGTCATGGTTTCGATATTCAGGGTTTTGAAAATGGCGATGAGAATCGACAGACCGCTTGGGAAAACCAGCGCACGTTCAAGCGTCAGGCCTTCAATTTCCAGCTCTTCCAGTTTGCCGCACTGAATTGCACGCTGTTTGAGCTGTTGAAGTTTCGGCAACGTAATGCGCTCATCCATACCCTGAGCGACCATGATTTCCTGAAGCGCCTGAACGGTGCCGGAAGCACCAACACAAATTTGCCAGCCATTGGCGATCAGTTGAGGCGCTATCGGAAGGATCATGTCGGTCGCAGCCTGTTCGGCCTGATCGAAGTTTTCCTTTGCCAGATTTCGGTCGGTAAAATAGCGCTCCAGCCAGGTCACGCAGCCCATCGAAAGGCTGAAAAGCGTGGTGGCCTGTGCGCCGATACCAGTGACCAGCTCTGTACTGCCGCCGCCAATATCGACGACCAGACGTTTATCCGGGCCACCCGTGGTATGGGCAACGCCGTGATAAATCAGACGGGCTTCTTCTTCACCGGCAATGACCTGAATCGGGCAACCGAGAATTTCCTGAGCTTTCCTCAAAAATTCGTCCGCATTACTGGCAAGCCGCAACGTTGCGGTGGCAACGACGCGGATTTGTTCGCGGGGAATATCCTGCAATCTTTCGGAAAACAGCTTCAGGCATTGCCAGCCACGTTGCATGGCTTCCTGAGAAAGCAGGTTTTGCTTATCCAGACCGGCAGCCAGACGCACTTTGCGCTTAATTCTGGCGAGGGTCTGGATACTGCCTGCCACCTCACGAACAACCAGCATGTGAAAGCTGTTAGAGCCCAAATCAATTGCTGCATAGAGTGAGGTGGAGCTTAGCATAGGTTATCAGCCCGGACGTTTACGGTTGCTACGTGGTGCGCTGCTGCGACGTGAAGACGAATTGCTGTTACGACGCGGACCGTTTCCGGTACGAGAGCGAGCCAGACGTTTCGGCGCAGGTAAATCAGTTAACAGCGCTTCGCTGCTGTATTTGCTGACAGGAATGCTGTGACCGGTGTAGGTTTCGATTGCCGTCAGGTTCAGCGCGTACTCTTCACAAGCCAGGCTGATGGAATGACCGCTCAGACCCGCACGGCCGGTACGACCAATACGGTGAACATAGTCTTCACAGTCGTCAGGCAGATCATAGTTAAAGACGTGCGTAACGGCAGGAATGTGCAAACCACGGGCTGCAACGTCAGTCGCAACCAGAATATCCAGCGTGCCTTTGGTGAAGTCTTCCAGAACGCGCAGGCGTTTTTTCTGCGGGACATCGCCGGTTAGTAAACCTACGCGATGACCGTCGGCTGCCAGATGGCCCCAGACGTCTTCACAACGGTGTTTAGTGTTAGCAAAAATGATGCAACGGTCTGGCCATTCTTCTTCAATCAGCGTCTGTAACAGGCGCATTTTCTCTTCATTCGAAGGGTAGAAGAGTTCTTCTTTAATACGGTGGCCCGTTTTTTGCTCCGGTTCGATCTCAATCGACTCGGCATTATTCATGTTTTCGAACGCCAGTTCTTTCACACGATAGGAAAGGGTTGCTGAGAACAGCATGTTGAGGCGTTGAGTCGCAGGTGGCATCCGGCGGAAGATCCAGCGGATATCTTTGATGAAGCCCAGATCGAACATGCGGTCTGCTTCATCCAGCACCACCACCTGAATCGCGCCCAGGTCGATGTGGTTCTGTTTGGTGTAATCGATTAAACGGCCGGTGGTTCCGATGAGGATGTCCACGCCGCTTTCCAGCACTTTAAGCTGTTTATCGTAACCGTCGCCGCCATAGGCCAGACCTAATTTTAGCCCGGTAGATTCAGATAATGCTTCGGCGTCGGAGTGGATCTGCACCGCGAGTTCACGCGTAGGTGCCATGATCAAGGCACGCGGCTGGTTAGTCTGACGACCTTCCGCAGCAGGGTGAGAAAGCAGATAATGGAAAGTAGACGCCAAAAAAGCCAGCGTCTTGCCGGTACCGGTTTGCGCCTGACCTGCAACATCACGCCCAGCGAGCGTGATCGGCAATGCCAATGCCTGAATAGGCGTACAGTAATGGAACCCTTTCTTTTCAAGGGCTTCTACTGCCAGCGGGTGCAGGGCGAAGTCGGAAAACTTCTGTTCGGTCAAGTGTGTTTTGCTCATAGTGTGGTAGAATATCAGCTAACTATTGCTTTACGAAAGCGTATCCGGTGAAATAAAGTCAACCTACTGTTGGTTAATGCTACATCAACAAGGTAAAGATAATCCTTTGGAGTAGAACATGAGCGATAAAATTATTCACCTGACCGATGACAGTTTCGACAACGACGTATTGAAAGCTGAAGGGCTGGTACTGGTCGATTTCTGGGCAGAGTGGTGTGGTCCTTGTAAAATGATCGCTCCGATTCTGGATGAAATTGCCACTGAGTTCGAAGGCAAGCTGACCATCGCGAAGCTGAACATCGATGAAAACCCAGGTACTGCACCTAAATACGGCATCCGTGGTATTCCTACCCTGCTGTTATTTAAAGGCGGCGAAGTCGCAGCAACTAAAGTTGGCGCACTGTCGAAAGGTCAGCTGAAAGAGTTCTTAACAGCTAATCTGTAATCGGTCGGGATGACCAAAGCCAGGTGTTTAGCGGGCTGCCGTGTTTTTCACATTGTCCGCTAGACGCCTGTCAAGAAGCGTGCTAAGTTTACGCTTACTGCAAATAGAGCTTACCTGTAGTTTGATTCTTACGTTTTACTCTGTTGTGTCAAAAACATCTGCCTATAAAGTTTCTTTGAATAATAATTAAATTGAACTGGCACTGTGCTTGACCATCTAACGGTTTTAACAAAATCGGCTTTAAGACACCTTCAATATCATTGCCCCTCTAGAATATCGCCCGCGAGCGACTGCCTGCGGCTGGATTTCAAAGCTGTGATTTGAAGTGTCATACAATAAACAGGCATGGATGACCCTGCCATACCCATTCACGACAGATGTTCGAGACATACCCCGAGTTTAAGAACCCACCATTATGAATCTTACCGAATTAAAGAATACGCCGGTCTCTGACCTGATTGCACTCGGCGAAAATATGGGGCTGGAAAACCAGGCCCGCATGCGCAAGCAAGACATTATCTTTTCAATATTGAAGCAGCATGCGAAAAGCGGAGAAGACATCTTCGGTGATGGCGTACTGGAGATATTGCAGGATGGATTTGGTTTCCTCCGCTCCGGAGACAGTTCCTACCTCGCAGGCCCCGACGACATCTACGTATCACCAAGCCAAATTCGCCGCTTCAACCTTCGCACTGGCGACACCATTTCCGGTAAAATCCGCCCACCTAAAGAAGGTGAACGTTATTTTGCCCTGTTGAAAGTTAACGAAGTTAACTACGACAAACCAGAAAACGCCCGCAGCAAAATCCTGTTCGAAAACTTAACCCCTCTGCATGCAAATTCCCGTCTGCGTATGGAACGTGGTAATGGTTCAACGGAAGATTTAACCGCGCGTGTACTGGATCTGGCTGCTCCGATTGGCCGCGGCCAGCGTGGTCTGATTGTTGCTCCGCCGAAAGCGGGTAAAACCATGCTGCTGCAAAATATCGCGACAAGCATTGCGTACAATCATCCTGACTGTGTGCTGATGGTTCTGCTGATTGACGAACGTCCGGAAGAAGTGACCGAGATGCAGCGTCTGGTTAAAGGTGAAGTTATCGCTTCTACCTTTGATGAGCCGGCATCCCGTCACGTTCAGGTGGCTGAAATGGTCATCGAAAAAGCCAAACGCCTGGTTGAGCACAAGAAAGACGTCATCATCCTGCTGGACTCCATTACCCGTCTGGCTCGTGCTTACAACACCGTGGTTCCGTCATCAGGCAAAGTTCTGACCGGTGGTGTGGATGCTAACGCCTTACACCGTCCAAAACGTTTCTTCGGTGCAGCACGTAACGTGGAAGAGGGCGGAAGCCTGACCATCATCGCTACTGCGCTGGTCGATACCGGTTCTAAAATGGATGAAGTTATCTATGAAGAATTCAAAGGTACCGGCAACATGGAATTGCATCTGGCGCGCAAAATCGCTGAGAAACGCGTATTCCCTGCGATTGATTACAATCGTTCTGGTACCCGTAAAGAAGAGCTGCTGACCACGTCAGAAGAACTTCAGAAGATGTGGATCCTGCGTAAAATCATTCACCCGATGGGTGAGATTGATGCAATGGAATTCCTCATCAACAAACTCGCCATGACGAAAACCAATGACGACTTCTTCGATATGATGAAACGTTCGTAATTTGGTGTAAAACTCAAACTAACGCCACGCTAAGCCGTGGCGTTTTTTGCTTTTGGTAGCTACCATAATGCTACTTTGGTGAAATTGTCAGACTATTCGGATAATAGCTGATGGTTTTTCCAGTGCCCTTTCTTTATTTTATCGGTTTACTGCCCAAGAAATGGCAACAGATAAGGTCTTGCCTGAGACAAAACCATAACTGTCACCATAGGATTTGATTTAAGGCTGTGAGGTTTATGATGCTCTCGATTCCACGCACCTTATTTTTGCAGAAGAGATCTCTTAACTGTGAATTTACTCAATATGAGTACTGAGCTTGCCATTGTTTTCGTTTTTTCATTCCTGTTTCTGTTCGTTGCCCGGAAGGTGGCGAATAAAATCGGACTCGTAGATAAACCCAATTTTCGCAAACGCCATCAGGGTTTGATCCCGCTGGTCGGCGGTATTTCTGTGTATGCAGGGGTTTGTTTCGCCTTTCTTATCACCAGCTATGTCATTCCGCATGGCAACCTTTATCTCGCCTGCGCGGGCTTGCTGGTACTGGTCGGCGCGCTCGATGACCGTTTCGATATCAGTGTAAAAACCCGCGCAATGGTGCAGGCTGTGGTGGCCGTGGCGATGATGAGTTTCGCAAATCTCACGCTACGTAATCTCGGGCATCTTATCGGCCCATGGGAAATGGCACTCGGGCCGTTCGGCTATCTGGTGACCCTGTTTGCCGTCTGGGCGGCGATCAACGCCTTTAACATGGTGGATGGTATCGACGGGCTTCTGGGCGGATTATCCTGCGTCAGTTTCGGTTCTTTAGGCATCATCATGTATGGCAGTGGTCACATGGAACTGGCGCTCTGGTGCTTCGCCATGATTGCCGCCATTTTGCCTTATATCCTGCTCAATCTGGGCGTCTTCGGCCCTCGCTATAAAGTGTTCATGGGCGATGCGGGTAGTACGCTGATTGGTTTTACGGTCATCTGGATCCTGCTGCAAAGCACGCAAGGCGAAACGCATCCGATGAACCCGGTGACCGCACTCTGGCTTATCGCAATCCCTCTGATGGACATGGTTGCCATCATGTACCGACGTCTGCGCAAAGGCATGAGTCCGTTTTCTGCCGATCGCCAGCACATTCATCATTTGATCATGCGCGCCGGCTTTACTTCCCGTCAGGCCTTTATGCTAATTACCGTGGCCGCTGCACTTCTGGCGGCGGTTGGCGTGATTGGCGAACATCTGCCTTTCGTGCCTGAATGGGTCATGCTGGCTTTATTCTTTGTCGCTTTCCTGTTGTACGGCGTTTGCATCAAGCACGCCTGGCGCGTGGCCCGGTTTATCAAACGTCTTAAAAGGCGTTTGCGCCGTTCATCTCCTCAATAATTCCATCTTTTACACAAGGGCATACTGGCTGTGGATAAACCAGAAATGATAAGAAACCAGAATGATCGTGACATCGAAAATGAACTCGATATTCGTGGTTTGTGCTGCACCTTATGGAAAGGTAAATTTTGGATTGCGGGCCTGGCAATACTGTTCGCGTTAGTGGCTTTGGGCTCCTCTTATCTGATGAAACAGGAGTGGAGCTCGACGGCCATTACCGACCGTCCCACCGTGAACAATCTCTCGTCCTATTTCTCACAAGCGCAGTTCCTGCGTAATCTGGATGTGCGCACTGCGTTGCCGTCGGATACCGGTCGTCCGCCGATCTCTGATGAATCCTATAATGAATTTGTGATGCAGCTGGCCGCTTACGACACCCGTCGTGATTTCTGGCTGCAAAGCCCTTATTACAAGCAGCGCCTGGAAAATGATGCGCGCGCGGATGCCGTTTTGCTCGATGATCTGATTAACGATATTCAGTTCACACCGCGCGATGCAATGAAAGTCCCGAACGACATTGTGAAACTGACGGCGGAAGATGCCGCTGATGCCAACAAACTTTTGCGTCAGTATGTTAATTTCGCCAGCCAGCGCGCGGCGCAGCATCTTTACGATGAGTTGCAGGGCGCATGGGCTGCCCGGACGCAGTCGATGAAAGCGCAGGTCAAACGCCAGGAAGAAGTGGCGCAGAGCATTTTCAAACGCACGGTGAATAACACCGAGCAGGCGCTGAAAATCGCCCAGCAGCAAAACATCACCAAAAGCGTGACGGACACGCCAGCCGAAGAGCTGCCGGATTCCGACATGTTCCTGCTGGGTGTGCCTATGTTGAAAGCGCGCCTGGAATTATTACAGGCTTCCGGGCCGGGTTATGATCTGGATTACGACCAGAACCGCGCCATGCTGTCGACGCTGAATGTGGGCCCGACGCTGACCGCGAAATTCCAGACTTATCGTTACCTCAGAACGCCTGAGGAACCTGTAAAACGTGACAGCCCGCGCCGTGTGTTCCTGATGATCATGTGGGGGATTGTCGGTGGTTTAATCGGGGCAGGAGTTGCCCTGACGCGTCGTAAAAATAAGAGAAACACATTGTGAAAGTGTTGACGATTTTCGGCACCCGTCCGGAGGCCATTAAAATGGCGCCGCTGGTGCTTGCTTTGTCGCAGGATGCGGCTTTTGAATCTAAAGTTTGTGTCACGGCACAGCACCGTGAAATGCTCGATCAGGTACTGCGTCTGTTTGAGATTACGCCCGATTATGACCTCAATATTATGAAACCGGGGCAGGGTCTGACGGAAATCACCAGCCGTATTCTGACTGGCCTGAAGCCGGTGCTTGATGAATTTAAACCGGACGTCGTGCTGGTTCACGGCGATACCACCACGACGCTGTCCGCGAGTCTGGCGGCTTTTTATCATCAGATTGCGGTCGGTCATGTCGAAGCCGGTCTGCGCACCGGTGATCTTTCTTCGCCGTGGCCGGAAGAGGGCAATCGCCTGCTGACCGGTCATCTTGCGCGCTGGCATTTTGCCCCGACGGAAAACGCCCGTTCGAATCTGACGCGGGAAAATATTCCTGAAAGCCGCATTTTCGTCACCGGCAATACGGTGATTGATGCGCTGTTGTGGGTTCGTGATCGCTTTAACAGCGATGCGTCTCTGGCGCAGCAGCTGGCCAATACCTATCCGTTCCTCGATGCCAGTAAAAAACTGATCCTCGTAACGGGTCACCGCCGTGAAAGTTTTGGCGGCGGTTTTGAGCGGATTTGCTCGGCGCTGGCCGATATCGCCCGCCAGCATCCGGATGTTCAGATTGTGTATCCGGTGCACCTCAATCCTAACGTCAGTGAGCCGGTAAACCGTTTTCTGGCGGGCATCGACAACATCGTGTTAATCGACCCGCAGGATTATCTGCCTTTCGTTTATCTGATGGATAAAGCCTATCTGATTCTGACGGATTCGGGCGGTGTGCAGGAAGAAGCGCCTTCACTGGGGAAACCGGTGCTGGTGATGCGGGAAACCACAGAGCGTCCGGAAGCCGTTGATGCCGGTACGGTACGTCTGGTCGGGACTGATCCTGCAAAAATTGTTAAGGAAGTGAACCGTCTGCTGAGCGAAGAAAACGAATACAACAGCATGAGCAGGGCGCACAATCCTTATGGTGACGGACACGCGTGTCGCCATATTCTTGATGCATTAAAAAATCATCGGGTATGACCATGAATTTCAATACTATTTCTGTAATCGGACTGGGTTACATCGGTTTGCCGACGGCTGCCGCCTTCGCCTCACGCCAGAAAAAAGTCGTGGGGGTGGACATCAATCAGCACGCGGTTGAGACCATTAACCGTGGCGCCATTCATATCGTTGAACCCGATCTCGACACGCTGGTAAAACAGGCGGTAGAAGGCGGTTTGCTCCGCGCCGTCACTCAGCCCGAACCTGCGGATGCTTTCCTGATTGCCGTGCCGACGCCTTTTATGGGCGATCATCTGCCGGATATGAAATACGTGGAATCCGCCGCGCGCTCTCTGGCGCCGGTACTCAAAAAGGGTGACCTGATCATTCTGGAATCTACGTCTCCGGTCGGCGCGACAGAACAAATGGCAGCATGGCTGGCCGAAGTTCGCCCGGATCTGAGCTTCCCGCAACAGGCGGGTGAACAGGCAGATATCAATATTGCTTACTGCCCTGAACGCGTTTTGCCGGGTCAGGTGATGGTTGAGCTGATCAAAAATGACCGCGTGATTGGCGGGATGACCTCCGTGTGCTCGCAGCGCGCCAGTGATTTGTACAACATTTTCCTGAAAGGAGAATGTGTGGTTACGAATTCGCGTACGGCGGAAATGTGCAAGCTGACCGAAAACAGCTTCCGCGACGTCAACATTGCTTTCGCTAATGAGCTCTCACTGATTTGCGATGCGCAGGGCATTAATGTCTGGGAGCTGATAAGCCTGGCAAACCGCCATCCGCGCGTGAATATTTTACAGCCGGGACCGGGCGTTGGCGGCCACTGTATCGCGGTCGATCCGTGGTTTATTGTGGCGCAGAACCCTGAGCTTGCGCGGATCATCCGTACGGCGCGCGAAGTGAATGACAGCAAACCGCACTGGGTGGTTGATCGCGTGAAGGCCGCGCTGGCCGATTGCCTTACCACCACCGGCAAGCGCGCTTCTGAAATCAAAATCGCCTGCTTTGGTCTGGCGTTTAAACCGAATATCGACGACCTGCGCGAAAGCCCTGCCGTAGAAGTCACCCACCTGATTGCCGACTGGCATGCAGGCGAGACCTGGGCCGTTGAACCGAATGTTCATCAGCTTCCGGCATCGCTGGCAGAAAAAGTGACACTGCATTCTCTGGACGATGCCCTGAAAGATGCCGATCTTCTGGTGATGCTGGTTGATCACACCTCGTTTAAGGCGATCCCGGCCAGCGCGATCCGCCAGTCCTGGATCGTAGACACCAAAGGTGTGTGGCGGTGAGCCTGCACGTCCACGGCAATATTGAACCGCTCGACTGGGAGAGCGATTTCTTCCAGTTGCGCAGTGCCAAATTGAGCCTGGATGCGTCGGCGGAAAACGTCGTAACGCCTGAGGCGCTGGCGCAATATGCGCTGGTGCAGGCAAAAGTGGATGCGGATCAGACCGAAATGCTGGATGCGCTGTCCGCGCTCGGCTTTCGTCTGGCCGAAGGTGAAACCGATGTGTGCGTCGCGGTGAGTGCGCAGGATATCGCGTTGCCCGCCGGGCGTCTGGCGGTGCCGGAAGATATTGCAAACGTGGTGACGATCGCCCGTCAGGCATTTCGCCTGAGCCGTTTTCGGTCTCCGTGGTATCAGCCGGATGACAGCGCGCGGTTTTACGCAATGTGGGCGGAAAAAGCGGTGCTGGGCACATTCGACCATCTTTGCCTGTGGGCCGATGACGCGAGCGGATTTGTGACGCTGCGCCAGCTAGCCAAGGGCGAAGCAAGAATTGGCCTGCTGGCCGTCAAACCTGAATGTCAGGGGCGGGGAGTGGGCAAGACATTAATGGCGGCTGCGAAACAATGGTGTGCCGGTCAGGGCGTTTCGCGTCTTCACGTCGCGACACAAACCGGCAACCTTCCGGCTTTAAACCTTTATCTCGCCAGCGGTGGCAAAGTCACACGCACGGCGTACTGGCTGTACAGGTGAAACGATGATCCCTTTTAATGCGCCGCCGATTTTTGGCACTGAAATTGATTTCATGCGCGAGGCGATGAACAGCGGCAAACTTTGCGGCGATGGCGGATTCACGCTGCGCTGTCAGAAATGGTTCGAACAGCATTTTAACTGCCCGAAAGTATTGCTGACGCCGTCCTGCACGGCGTCGCTGGAAATGGCCGCATTGCTGCTTGATATCCAGCCCGGCGATGAAGTGATTATGCCGAGCTTCACGTTCGTCTCGACCGCCAATGCGTTTGTTCTGCGTGGCGCGAAAATCGTCTTTGTGGATGTCCGCCCGGACACCATGAATATCGATGAAACCCTGATTGAAGCGGCGATTACGGCTAAAACCAAAGTGATTGTGCCGGTGCATTACGCAGGCGTGGCCTGTGAAATGGACGCCATCATGGCGCTGGCTGAAAAGCATCATCTGTTCGTGGTGGAAGATGCCGCGCAGGGCGTGATGTCGACTTACAAAGGCAAGGCACTGGGAACGATCGGCCACATCGGCTGTTTCAGTTTCCACGAAACGAAAAATTACACCGCAGGCGGCGAAGGCGGTGCGACGCTGATCAACGATCCGGCGCTGATTGATCGTGCTGAAATCATTCGCGAAAAAGGCACCAACCGCAGCCAGTTCTTCCGCGGACAGGTGGATAAATATACCTGGCGCGATATCGGCTCCAGCTATCTGATGTCTGATTTGCAGGCCGCGTATCTGTGGGGAAATCTGGATGCCGCTGAAAAGATTAATCAGCGCCGTCTGGCTATCTGGAATCAGTATTATGAAGCCTTGCAGGATCTGGCCGATGCGGGACGTATCCAGCTTCCGGCTATTCCGCAGGAATGTGTGCAAAACGCCCACATGTTCTATGTTCGACTGAACGATATCGAAGATCGCGATGCGTTCATCCGTCATATGAAAGCGGCAGATATCCTCACCGTATTCCATTACATTCCGCTGCATGCCTGTCCGGCTGGCGAAAACTTCGGGCGTTTCTCTGGCACCGACTGCTTTACCACGCAGGAAAGTGAGCGTCTGGTGCGCCTGCCGTTGTTCTACAACATGACCGACGACACACAGCGCACTGTGATTGCGGCCATGCTGCAATACTTCGCCTGACATGTCGCTGGCAAAAGCGTCAGTCTGGACCGCCGGTTCCACGCTGATTAAAATCGGCACCGGATTGCTGGTAGTTAAATTGCTGGCCGTGGCGTTCGGGCCGGAGGGCGTGGGGCAGGCGGGGAATTTCCGTCAGATGGTCACGGTGTTGGGCGTATTGTCCGGTGCCGGGATCTTCAATGGCGTCACCAAATATGTTGCCGAACACCATGATAATCCTGAGCGCCTTAAAGCCGTGCTCGGGACGTCGTCATCGCTGATTTTAGGTTTCTCCACTCTGCTGGCGGCGATATTTCTGCTGCTCGCTGCGCCGATCAGTAGCGGTCTGTTCGGGCATGAGCGCTATCAGGCGGTCGTTCGCGCCGTGGCCTTTATCCAGATGGGCATCGCCTATGCCAACTATTTTCAGGCAATCCTGAAAGGGTATCGCGACGCGATGGGCAACGCGCTGGCGGTGATTGGCGGAAGTCTGATTGGTTTAGTCGCTTATCTGGCTTGCTTCAAACTGGGCGGTTACGAAGGCGCGCTGGCCGGTCTGGCGCTGGTGCCTGCGCTGGTCATCCTGCCCGCGGCTGGTATGTTGTGGAAGCGCAAATCCTTTCCGCTGGAATACTTAAAACCGGGCTGGGATCGTTTTATTGCCAGCCATCTCGGCAAATTTACGCTGATGGCGCTGATCACTTCTGTCACGATCCCGGTGGCGTATGTGATGATGCGAAATCTGCTGGCTGAACATTACAGCTGGAAAGATGTGGGGATCTGGCAGGGCGTCAGCAGTATTTCGGATGCTTATCTGCAATTTATCACCGCCTCATTCAGCGTGTATTTGTTGCCCACATTATCCCGGCTGACCGATAAACGGGATATTTCCCGGGAAATCGTGAAGTCGCTGAAATTTGTCATCCCCGTCGTGGCCGCAGTCAGTTTCACGGTCTGGTTACTGCGCGATTTTGCTATCTGGCTGTTGTTTTCAAAACAATTTATCGCGATGCGCGATTTGTTCGCCTGGCAACTGGTGGGCGATGTACTGAAAGTAGGCTCGTATGTTTTTGGGTATCTGGTGATTGCCCGCGCGTCTCTGCGCTTTTATGTGCTGACAGAAATCAGTCAGTTCGCGCTGCTGACCGGTTTTTCACACTGGCTGATCCCGGTTCACGGTTCTCTGGGCGCCGCGCAGGCGTATATGGCGACGTATATCGTCTATTTTGCCGCGTGCTGCACTGTATTTGTTATCTATCGTAGACGAGCATGACAACGCTGATTCACGTTTTGGGATCTGACATCCCTCATCATAATGTAACCGTACTGCGCTTTTTCAACGACGTGCTGGCCGAATGCACGCCTGAAAAGCGGATTTGTCATTTTATGGTCGCGGCGGCGGATGCTTCGGCGTTTGCAGAGTTTACGCGCCTGGACATTCGGGTTTATCCGGACAAAAAAACGCTGGCGGCGGCGGTGATTTCCCGCGCGCAAGACCGGACGCACCACTTTTTCTTCCACGGGCAATTTAATCCCACGCTCTGGCTCGCGCTGCTGACAGGCAAAATCAAAGCCTCGCAGGCGAACTGGCATATCTGGGGTGCAGATTTGTATGAATCTGCCGGAGGTCTGAAATTCCGCCTGTTTTATTTCATGCGCCGCCTGGCGCAGGGACGTATCGGGCATGTCTTTGCCACGCGCGGCGACCTGATTTATTTCCATCAGCGCTACCCGCGTACGCCGTCTTCTTTACTGTATTTTCCGACGCGGATGGATCCGACGCTGACCCAACCCGCTGATCTGCCGGAACCCGAAGGGCAGATGACAGTGCTGGTGGGGAATTCCGGTGACCGCAGTAACCGCCACATTGAAGCACTGCGTTCGCTGCATCAGCAGTTCGGCAGCGGTATCCGCGTGATTATCCCGATGGGATATCCGGCGGATAATCAGACTTATATTGAGCAGGTTCGCACTGAAGCATTAACGCTGTTTGCGCCCGAAAATGTTGACCTGATGACCGGCGCCATGGCGTTCGACGATTATCTGAATGTGTTGCGTCGTTGCTCGCTGGGCTATTTTATTTTCGACCGTCAGCAGGGTATCGGGACGCAATGCCTTCTGATTCAGTTCGGCGTGCCGTTTGTCGTCAGCCGTCAGAATCCTTTCTGGCAGGATCTGGCCGAGCAGCATCTGCCGGTGCTTTTCTACGGTGATATGCTGGATGAAAAAGTGGTCGCTGAAGCGCGGCGTCAGTTACTGAATGCCGATCGCAAAAACATCGCCTTCTTTAATCCGAACTATATTTCGGGCTGGCAGCAGGCATTACTGCTCGCGGCGGGAGAAACGTCATGACGCTGGCACAATTAGGCGGCCTGACCGTCGTTTACGTGCTGTCGCTGTTGTTTATTCTCACGCTGACGTACAAAGAGTTCCGGCGCGTGCGTTTCAACTTTAACGTCTTATTTTCGTTACTGTATCTGCTGACGTTCTACTTTGGTTTTCCGCTGACCTGTCTGCTGGTTTTCCAGTTTGACGTCAAAGTGGTGCCGGTGGAAAATCTGTTGCAGGCCATGCTGGCCGCGACCTGTTTCTATGGCATTTATTACGTTTGCTACAAAACGCGGCTGAAGGCTAAACGCGACGGGCCTTCACGCCCGCTGTTTACGATGAACCGGGTCGAAACCCATCTGACCTGGATGCTGCTGGCGCTGATTGCAGTCGTCACAGTTTCCATCTTCTTTATGCACAACGGTTTTCTGCTGTTTAAGCTGAAATCCTACAGCCAGATTTTCTCCAGCGATGTCTCCGGTGTGGCGCTTAAGCGCTTCTTTTACTTCTTTATTCCGGCGATGCTGTTGGTGTTTTTCATCAAACCGGATATCCGCCGCTGGCTTTTTTTCCTCGCCAGCACCGTGGCTTTTGGTTTCCTGACCTACGTTATCGTCGGCGGAACCCGCGCCAATATCATCATCGCATTTGCGCTGTTTTTGTTTATCGGCATTGTGCGCGGCTGGATCAGCCTGTGGATGCTGGCGGTGGCGGGCGTGCTGGGCATTGTCGGCATGTTCTGGCTGGCACTTAAACGCTATGGCCTGAACGTCAGCGGCCCGGAAGCGATTTATACTTTCCTGTATCTGACGCGCGACACGTTTTCTCCGTGGGAAAATCTGGGGCTTTTGTTGCAGAACTACGACAAAATCAGCTTCCAGGGCCTTGCGCCAATTGCGCGTGATTTCTACGTTTTCATCCCGACCTGGCTGTGGCATGACCGTCCGGGCATCGTGCTCAATTCTGCCAACTATTTCACCTGGGAAGTGCTCGATAACCATTCCGGTCTGGCGATTTCTCCGACCCTGATTGGTTCTCTGGTGGTGATGGGCGGCGTGTGGTTTATTCCGCTGGGTGCCGTCGCCGTGGGCATGATCATGAAATGGTTCGACTGGTTGTACGAAAAAGGCAAAGCGGATACCAACCGCTATAAAGCCGCTATCTTGCAAAGTTTTTGCTTCGGTGCGGTCTTTAATATGATTGTGCTGGCCCGTGAAGGCGTGGACTCCTTCTTCTCACGGGTGGTGTTTTTCTGCCTGGTGTTCGGCGCGTGTCTGGTTGTCGCCAAACTCCTGTACTGGATGTTTGATGCTGCCGGGCTTATCCGTGTCAAAATGCCGCGCAGAAAAAACCTTATGGAGCCTCACTCTGGCAGGCATTTGAATGAACTCTGAGAATAATGTTCCACAATACGATATTCGCGGGATCCGACTGTGGGGCTTCCGCGATATGGCACATTTTATTGATTATCTGTTTGCCGAAAATCAGGTGAAAACCGGTTCGCTGGTGGCGATGAATGCCGAGAAAGTGCTGACCATCGAAAGCAATGCGGAAATGAGCGCACTGATTAAAGTGGCGGAATACAAATATCCCGACGGCATCAGCATGGTGCGGGCTATTCGCCGAAAATATCCACAGGCGCGGGTGTCCCGTATCGCCGGTGCCGATCTCTGGGAAGGGCTGATGGAACGCGCCGGTCGTGAAGGCACGCCGGTCTTTCTGATTGGCGGTAAACCTGACGTACTGGCACAAACGGAAGAAAAATTGCGCGCCCAGTGGAACGTCAATATTGCCGGCAGCCAGAATGGCTACTTTACGCCGGAGCAACGAAACGCTTTATTTGAACGGGTCAAAAGCAGCGGGGCTGCAATTGTGACGGTGGCGATGGGCTCGCCGAAGCAGGAAATCCTGATGCGCGATTGCCGTGAGGTTTATCCGGATGCGCTCTATATGGGCGTCGGCGGCACTTACGACGTCTTCACCGGCCACGTTAAACGGGCGCCAAAAATCTGGCAAAGCATGGGGCTGGAATGGTTATACCGCCTGATGTTACAGCCCAGCCGTTTGCGCCGTCAGCTCAAACTGCTGAAATTTGTCCGTTATTACTATACCGGTCGTCTGTAATGATTTCGCCGTTCCGAATCTTCAGGACGGCGCGCTACCTCTCATTTCTTCACTTCTGTTGCATGAGTTTCCTGTCCGCTTTTCATATCAGTGCTTATCTTTCTCAATAGGCGTTTGCAACTCGTCGGGAAATACGGAAACATAACGCCGTTTTTCCGCCCCATACGGGCATCATCACTATAAAAATAACATTCCGGTCATTCCGGAAGGCAAACACAATGAGAGAGAAATTGAGGATCTATGGAGAATAAAGAAGAAAAGGGTG
The DNA here is from genome assembly GCF_019049615.1 of Rahnella sp. BCC 1045. Lineage (NCBI taxonomy): Bacteria > Pseudomonadati > Pseudomonadota > Gammaproteobacteria > Enterobacterales > Yersiniaceae > Rahnella > Rahnella sp. BCC 1045. Next base: position 38,442 of record NZ_JAFMOZ010000132.1, read on the forward strand.
GACTACACCGGGGGCTGGAAGCGAGGCACATTGAGCTGATTGCACTGGGTGGCACCATCGGTGTCGGATTATTTATGGGCGCGGCAAGCACCCTGAAATGGGCCGGGCCGTCAGTGTTACTGGCGTACATTCTGGCCGGTGTGTTCGTCTTCTTTATCATGCGCTCGATGGGCGAAATGCTGCATCTGGAGCCGGTCGCCGGTTCGTTTGCGGTCTACGCCCATAAATATCTCGGTCCGTACTACGGCTATCTGACGGCGTGGAGCTACTGGTTTATGTGGATAGCGGTGGGGATTTCTGAAATCACCGCGATCGGCGTCTACGCGCAATACTGGTTCCCCGAACTGCCGCAGTGGATCCCGGCGCTGATAGCCGTGGCGATTGTGGCGTCGGCGAATCTCGCCGCCGTGAAGCTTTATGGCGAAATGGAGTTCTGGTTTGCGTTGATCAAAATCACCACCATCATTGTGATGATTGTGGTCGGGCTGGCGGTCATTTTCTTCGGTTTTGGTAATCATGGCGAACCGGTGGGATTTGCCAATCTGACGGCGCACGGCGGCTTTTTTGCCGGTGGCTGGAAAGGGTTCCTCTTCGCGCTGTGTATCGTCGTGGCGTCGTATCAGGGCGTTGAGCTGGTGGGGATTACTGCCGGTGAAGCGAAGAACCCGCAGGTGACGCTCAAACGCGCTATCAATAATATCCTGTGGCGTATCCTGATTTTCTATGTAGGCGCGATTTTCGTCATCATCACGATTTTCCCGTGGAACGAAATGGGCACGCACGGCAGCCCGTTCGTTTTAACCTTCGCGAAAATTGGTATTGCCTCTGCGGCTGGTATCATCAACTTTGTAGTACTGACGGCGGCGCTGTCGGGCTGTAACAGCGGCATGTACAGCTGCGGACGTATGCTTTACGCCTTGTCAAAGAACCGCCAGTTGCCTTCGTTTCTGAGCCGGGTTTCAAAAAGCGGCGTCCCGGTTTATGGCATCACGATTACGATTTTATGTCTGCTGGTGGGTTCATGCCTGAACTATGTGATACCGAATCCGGAGAAAGTGTTCGTTTATGTCTACAGCGCCAGCGTGCTGCCGGGCATGGTACCGTGGTTTGTTGTGCTGATTAGCCAGCTGCGTTTTCGCGACGCACATAAAGAGAAACTGAAAAATCATCCGTTCAAATCCGTGCTGTTCCCTTATACCAACTATCTGACGCTGATTTTCCTGGCGTGCGTGCTGGTGGGTATGGCAATTAACCCGGATACACGGGTTTCTCTGCTGGTTGGCGGTATTTTCATCGCGGCGGTGTCACTGATATACTTCGGCCTGGGCATGCATAAGCGTGCCGCGCTGACGGCGGAAAAGGCAAAATAACGCTGTAAGTCATGGGTGGGGAAGGGAAGGCGCTTACTTTTAATGCGGATTGGATAAAGCGTAATCAAACGCAATATTTCTGATAAAAAGCACTAGACAGCTTGGCGTTAAAACCGTAGTATCCCCACCCGCAACGGCGCTAAGCGCCCGTAGCTCAGCTGGATAGAGCGCTGCCCTCCGGAGGCAGAGGTCTCAGGTTCGAATCCTGTCGGGCGCACCATTAGTTTGCGCTAGAGTTGCGGTGAATTGTTGAGTTAAACATTTCACGTTAGTTAGAGATATGGTGGCTATAGCTCAGTTGGTAGAGCCCTGGATTGTGATTCCAGTTGTCGTGGGTTCGAGCCCCATTAGCCACCCCACTCTAAAAATGATTTTGTGATTGTGACATGCGATGGTGGCGGAATTGGTAGACGCGCTAGCTTCAGGTGTTAGTGTCCTTCGGATGTGAGGGTTCGAGTCCCTCCCTTCGCACCACACACAAAATTCATTTTAAATGATGCGGTTAGCATCATATAATAGTAAGATGCACGACATCGGCGAGTAGCGCAGCTTGGTAGCGCAACTGGTTTGGGACCAGTGGGTCGGAGGTTCGAATCCTCTCTCGCCGACCACATTTGAAAAACCTGCTTTTTAAAGCAGGTTTTTTTTCGTCTGTAGTAAAAGAGGATGAGAACCTCCGAAGGAGGTTTGAGCCGAGCGAAGCGAGACCACGTTGCTTTAGCAACGGCCCGCAGGGCAAGCATCGAAGATGCGCGTAATCCTCTCTCGCCGACCACATTTGAAAGACCTGCTTTTTAAAGCAGGTTTTTTTTCGTCTGTAGTATTTCAACTCAGCTTGTTGTTTATCCGCGACATTTCTCTGTATGCCTGTCTCTTACAGGAGACACTTATCTTATTGATAAGTAAAGCTTCATATAAGCTGACACTCATACGTCGTTCACTGGCGACAGAATCGCAGTCTGGTGCCCGTTTTCTGACAACACAGAAATTGGGTGTTAGTGTTAAATTAAAATAAAGCTATTATTTATCAGTGTAATAGGAAATTTTTAACAGACGCTTGCCATACTGGCACGCCTCCTGCATTATTCCTGCCGTAGATGCTCATTCCACCCATTATGTTTGCTCCGGCTTCATAAACCTGGGAATGATGCAGAGCCAATTTATAGTGCCTATTGTCATCCTGACCGATAACGCTGATGCGTTATCAACCAGAAGGCAAAACGTTGAGTGAGGCACTCATCTGTTGTCCTGGACCTGATTGTTTTTATACACCTGCTTATATTGCAGGTGTTTTTTTATGTGCGGTTTGCACCAGGCGTAAAAAAGGCTCCCAAAGGAGCCTTTTGCATAATGTGAAGTCCTGTTCTGATTAACGTTGCTGATCGTTATTGAGCGTCAGCATCAGCCCTTCACGGCGCATCTCAGCCGCTTCAGCCGGTTTATGCAGTTTATCCAGTGCATCAGCCAGCCACGCGTAATCGTAAGCATCAGGACGCTGCTTCAGCGCTTCACGGAAAGCCTCGCTCGCTTTCAGCCATTCGCCATGCTTCATCAGCAACTGTCCCAGCGTGCTGCTCAGCAGCGGCGACGGACCGTTTTGTTTAATCAGTTGATACAGCGTTTTTTCCAGTTGCTCCGGATTACCGGAACGCAGTTTAGGCATCAGCGCGACCAGACGGTCGTCATACTGGCGTTTGAGGCCGTCGAGAATCACTTCCTGCGCCAGATCCTGATCGTTGCATTCAATCAGATGTTTCGCCATCGCGATCTGCAACGCCACTTCATGACGGGTCTTGCGGCTCTGATCTTTCCACCAGCGCTTAAGGCCGTCGCTGCCTTCTTCTGCCATCAGCTGGTTCATCATGCCGATATACGCTTGTTCCTGAAGAACACGCAGTTCGTCGTCGGTATGAATTTCCGCTTTCGCCATCGAAGGCAAAATTTCCAGCAGCGAACCGTAAGCGCCGGTGCGGAGATAAGCCTGTTCCGCCAGACGTAAAATTTCCGGATGGCGCGGCGACTGCCCAAGCAACCGGTCAACGCCATGGCGCGCAGCATGGATTTCACCTTGCGCCAGCTGGATGCGGACACGGGTGATATCCACCGGCATCTGGTCGGTATCGGCAATTTCTGCCGCACGTTCAAGATACTGATTCGTGCGGATATCATCACCACGCTGTTGCGCTGCTTCAGCGGCAAGCAGGTAATTCACCACCGGCTGATCGGCGTGATCGGCATTGCGGGCCAGCAATTTCTCCATCTGACGATGATCGCCTTCCGCCAGTTTCAGCATGGCGGCTTTGGTCTGCTTGCGTGCTTTTGAGCTTTTACGCCCGGCAAACCAGCCGCGTGTTCGTGCGCCAGTGCGCAAAACGCGGCGAAGGATCCACTCGATGAAAAACAGCACCAGAATCAGGACGACCAGCATGATGACCAGACCGGTGACGCTGGTTTCAATGTTGTAATTGTCCGTCTGAATCAGAACGTAGCCCTGATGGCCGGCCAGTATCGGGCCGACGATGATCCCGGCAAACACAATCAGGAACAGCACGAAAACTCGTAACATGCGTTATTCCCCCTGTGTTGCGGCGGCGGGCTGCTGAAGCAGGTTACGCACGCGGGTCTGCATCAGTTTTTCCAGCATCGGCTGGCTTTTCAGCTCATCCGGCACATCCATCGAAACGGATTGCTGGCTGAGGTTGTCCAGCTCTTCCAGGAAAGCTTTGGTCGACGGATCTGACGTATCAAAGTAGGCGCGAACCCAGGTGGATACGCTTTCCAGCGACTGTTTGTAGACTTCATCCTGATGGCGCGGGACGGCTTGCGCAGCAATCAGCAGGCGCGAGCGGATATTTTCCCGCAGATACACATCCTGATTTGGCGCCAGCAGCGGTTCTGCGCTGGTATCACGACGGCGGATGGTGATGAAGTCATCCATAAAGTTGTGCCAGCTTTTGGTCAGATTCTGACGCCATTCGGCCAGTGAGCCGGACAAACTGGAACTGTCGCTGTCCATCGGGGAATCGTCGGTGTCATTGTCTGCCAGACGCAGGTTATCCACCTGATTCGACAGCTGATTCAGTTTCAGAATGATGCCGTCGAAATCGACCTGAGCTACAGCGGACAAACTGCCGACGTCTTCGTTCAGCGCACGGCGAACCTCGATGAGGCTGGGATCGTTCATATCAGCCAGGCTTGCATCAGCACTTTTCAGCAGCGCAGCGGCAGTCGTGACATCCTGATCGCTCCAGAGTTTACGGCCCGCCAGTTTCACCAGATAGTCGGCTTGCGCCAGTAACCAGGTTTTGGCATCGCTGCCGGAAATACTGGCCACTTTGTCCTGCAATTCGTTCAGCTGACGGCCGAATGATGCCTGCTGACGCTCGGCGTCCTGCCGGGTTTTGTCCTGCTGAGCGAGCAGGGCAGCAATTTGCTGTTTATCCTGTTGCTGGGTTTTTTGCAGGGCATCGAGTTGTTCAGAAAGCGCTTCGTTGGAAGCCGCCTGAGCCAGCGATTGCTGATGGCCGTGGTAATAAAGGCCCCCGCCAAGCGCAATCACTAAAATAATTGCGATAGCGCCTAACACCGGCGCGGTACGCTGCTTTCTTCGCAACGATTTCAGCTCCTGGTCGCGGCCGGAGGCGTCTGGCTGGGGGCTCTCAACCGCGCTGGAGATCATCACTTCATCATCCGCAGCGGAAGGATTTTTTTGTTCCGTCATTTTGGCACATCCCTTAGTCAGGTAGTTGTAATGCGCGGATCAGCGCATCATTATCTGCATTATCGGCAACCCGAATGGCGCTCCAGCCTAGCTGGCGGGCAAGGGTTGCCAAACGTTCGCTGACCACCACCAGATTACAGCGCAGTAACCATGAGTTTCGGTAGTAATCAGGAACTAACTGGTACAGCTGTTGCAGCATTTCTCCGCTGGTTACCACCAGCGTGTCAATTCCGGCGCGTTGCCATTGGGCGCTTTGCTCGCTGGCATCGTAATGAATCGGGCTGCGCTGATAGCACTCGCAGTACGTAACGTCGACGCCCCGTTCAGTCAGTGTTTCCGCCAGGAGTTCACGCCCGCCGTTGCCGCGCAGTATCAGCGCTTTTTTGCCTTCGAGGCGGCGCAGCGTCGGAAGCTTGAGCAGCATTTCGCTGGTTTCACCGTCCTGCGGATAAAGTACAGGCAAGCTGCTGACCCGGTGAAAAAGCAGGCCGGTGGTTCGGCCAATCGCGTAATAATTGAGGCTCTCCGGCCAGCGAACCGCGGCCTGACGTAATGCGCGATCGGCGTAATTCACGGCATGTTGTGAGAGTACAAACACCAGATCCTGCTGATTTAATGAGGATAGCAGGTTCGGCAACATTGCGAGCTGGTTCCCCGGTGCAAATTCAATCAGCGGGGAATGGCAGGCCACCCGGCCTAAAGTGCGCAACCGGCTGACCAGTGCTTCTCCTCCCGGAGAGGGGCGGGTGACCAGAATGGTCATTTCGGGGCGTTTCCCTGATAGACCTCATGCAGAATTTCACGGGCACCGTTGGCCAGCAACTCTTCGGCCAGATCAACACCCATGCTTTCGGCATTTTCTGAAGGGCCGCGACGTTCGCCACACACCATCTGACTGCCGTCCGGTGCGCCAACCAGCGCACGGAGCCAGAGTTCATTACCTTCCAGCTCGGCGTAACTGCCGATAGGCACCTGACATCCGCCTTCAAGGCGCATATTCATGGCGCGTTCGGCCTCCACGCGCAGCGTGGTTTCGCGGTGCGCCAGAGGCGCGAGTAGATCGCGGGTGATCTGGTCATCAAGGCGGCATTCGATACCGACAGCGCCTTGTCCGACAGCGGGCAGACATTCTTCCGGCGTCAGGGCTGTGCGGATACGGTCTTCCAGACCCAGACGTTTCAGCCCGGCAACGGCCAGAATAATGGCATCGTATTCGCCGTTATCGAGTTTGGATAAACGTGTGCCGACGTTCCCGCGCAAATCGCGGATCTGCAAGTCAGGACGTTTCTGACGCAGCTGACACTGACGGCGCAGGCTGGACGTTCCAACGATGCTACCGTGCGGCAAGTCAGCCAGGCTGGCGTAATGATTGGAGACGAAAGCATCGCGCGGATCTTCGCGTTCGCAAATAGTGACCAGGCCGAGACCTTCGGGGAATTCAACCGGCACATCTTTCATGGAATGTACGGCGATATCTGCGCGTCCATCCAGCATGGCCAGTTCAAGCTCTTTAACGAACAAACCCTTGCCGCCCACTTTGGCCAGAGGAGTATCTAAAATGATATCTCCCTTCGTGACCATTGGGACCAGTTCCACCTGTAAACCGGGGTGACAGGCCATCAGCCGGGTTTGAACATATTGTGCCTGCCACAAAGCCAGAGGGCTCTGCCGGGTGGCAATTCGAATGATTTTGTCTAACATGTTTGTTACCGTTTAACTGTCTCTGCGACCATCCTACCACTGACAATAGAAAGCTGTCAGCGTAAGAAGGCATTCGTAAAAGAGGGTTAACGATGATGGAGGTCATTTGTTCCATTCAGGAACAGGCAGTAAAATCCAGAGAAGCGGAAGAGTAATTGTGGTGCGTTACTTTCTTTACGGTCAATCAGCAAGGTGTTAAATTGATCACGTTTCCAGCAATTATTCGTCAACTATTTGCACAATCGCGGTTGTTCAAAGCATAAGCATCACGATAAATGACGGATTTGGAACGGGGTTATTTCCAGACACTGTATAATCAGGCGAAACGTCTTGTACCTCTACATCGAGACATTGAAGCAAAGATTGGATGCGATCAACCAGTTACGAGTCGATCGTGCACTGGCAGCAATGGGCCCTGCGTTTCAACAGGTCTACCAGCTGCTTCCCGTCTTTCTACATCAACATCACCCTCTGATGCCGGGATACCTTGAAGGTAAGGTTCCGCACGGTATCTGCGTTTTCACGCCTGATGAATCCCAAAATACCTATTTAAATGACCTCGAAGATAAATGGGGAAGCGCGCTCGAACCTCTGGCGAAAGGCGAATTGCCGATTACTGGCGTGTATTCGATGGGGAGCACCTCCTCCATTGGTCAGAGCCAAAGCTCAGATCTCGATATCTGGGTATGCCACCAGTCCTGGCTTGATAACGAAGAGCGCAACCGCTTACAGCAAAAATGCAGCCTGTTAGAGAAATGGGCGGCGTCGCTGGGCGTGGAAGTCAGTTTCTTCCTGATTGATGAAAACCGCTTCCGCCACAATGAAAGCGGCAGTCTGGGCGGTGAGGACTGTGGTTCCACGCAGCACATTTTATTGCTCGACGAATTCTACCGGACGGCAGTCCGTCTGGCCGGTAAACGTATTCTCTGGAATATGGTGCCGGGCGAAGAGGAAGGGCATTACGATGAATATGTTCTTTCTCTTTATGCACAGGGCGCGCTGACGCCTAATGAATGGCTCGATCTCGGTGGCCTCAGTACGCTTTCGGCAGAAGAGTATTTTGGCGCGAGCCTCTGGCAGCTCTATAAAAGTATTGATTCGCCGTACAAAGCGGTGCTGAAAACGCTGCTGCTGGAAACCTATTCGTGGGAATACCCGAAAACACAATTGCTGGCGATGGATATCAAACAACGTCTGCATCAGGGTGAAATCGTATGCTTCGGTCTTGATTCATATTGTATGATGCTCGACCGGGTGACCCGTTACCTCACCCAGATTGAAGATTTCACCCGCCTTGATTTAGTCCGCCGCTGTTTCTATTTAAAAGTCTGCGAAAAGCTGTCCCGCGCCCGTGCGTCGGTGGGATGGCGTCGCGAAATTCTCAGCCAGCTGGTGGGAGAATGGGGTTGGGATGAAGAGCGTCTGGCGATCCTGGACAACCGGGCGAACTGGAAAATCGAGCGCGTGCGCGAAGCGCATAACGAACTGCTTGATGCCATGATGCAAAGCTATCGCAACCTGATTCGCTTTGCCCGTCGCAACAATTTAAGCGTCAGCGCCAGCCCGCAGGATATCGGCGTGCTGACCCGTAAGTTGTACGCCGCATTCGAAGCGCTGCCGGGTAAAGTCACGCTGGTGAATCCACAGATTTCACCTGATTTGTCCGAAAACGATTTAACCTTTATTCATGTGCCGATTGGCCGTGCGAACCGCACCGGCTGGTACCTGTATAACCAGTCGCCGTCGATGGAGTCTATCGTCAGCCATCAGCCGCTGGAATATAACCGTTACCTGAATAAACTGGTGGCATGGGCGTATTTCAACGGCCTGCTGACATCGACCACGCGCCTGCACATTAAAAGTGGCAGCCTGTGTGACATCGCTAAACTGCGCGAACTGGTGGCCGATGTGTCCCACAGTTTCCCGCTGCGTTTACCGGCACCGACGCCAAAAGCGTTGTACAGCCCGTGCGAAATCCGCCATCTGGCGATTATCGTTAACTTAGAACACGATCCGACTGCCGCATTCCGCAATCAGGTCGTGCATTTTGATTTCCGTAAGCTGGATGTTTTCAGCTTCGGTCAGAATCAGGAATGCATGGTTGGCAGCATTGATTTGCTTTACCGCAACTCGTGGAATGAAGTGCGTACGCTGCATTTCAGCGGCGAGCAGGCGGTGCTGGAAGCGCTGAAAACCATTCTGGGTAAAATGCATCAGGACGCCGCGCCGCCGGAATCGGTGGAAGTGTTCTGCTACAGCCAGCATTTGCGCGGGCTTATCCGCACGCGCATTCAGCAACTGGTATCGGAATGCATTGAGCTGCGCCTGTCCAGCAAACGTCTGGAACCTGGCCGTTTCAAAGCGGTACGCGTTTCCGGGCAGACCTGGGGACTGTTCTTCGAGCGTCTGAGCGTTTCCGTGCAGAAACTGGAAAACGCCGTCGAGTTTTACGGAGCCATTTCCAATAACAAACTGCACGGTTTGTCGGTGAAATTGCAGACCGATCAGGCGCATCTGCCCGCGGTTATTGACGGCTATGCGAGCGAAGGTATCATCCAGTTCTTCTTCGAAGACAGCGCTGACGATATCGGCTTTAACATCTATATTCTTGATGAGTCAAACCGCGTCGAGGTGTATCACCACTGCGAAGGCAGCAAAGAAGATCTGGTGCGCGACGTCAGCCGCTTCTACTCTTCCTCACATGACCGCTTCACCTATGGCTCTAGTTTCATTAACTTCAACCTGCCTCAGTTCTACCAGATTGTGACGCTTGATGACCGTATCCAGGTGATCCCATTTCGCAGTAACGCGTTATCTGCGACCTGCGCCGTTATCCCGGAAAGCGACGCGGAACCCTCCCGCCTGAAACAGCAATTCCAGCTGCATTAGAAAAAGTGTTCCTCTGGCGGACACGCGGCAGAATATCCGGCTTTCTTTCCCTTTAAATCCCAAAAATGTGCCCGCGGGTTTTATCGATTCCTGTTGCTTTTCATGATCCACCTGCGATGATAGAGAGCTTGGTCGCATGAATTACAGGCATTCATAAAATGAAAAACGTTTTACGCTGGTCTCTGGCCGCGACGATACTATTTGCTCTCTCCGGTTGCGGGCTGAAAGGGCCGCTTTATTTCCCACCACCGGAAAAAGCCACAAAGCAAAAAACCAGCAATGTACCGGGTACTGCTAACGACGGTTCTTCGCAGCAGAAAGGTGTATCACCCGAAGATCTCACGACGAACTCCAGAGATTAATCAGCACTTTGTGTCGGCGTGCCGGCGGCTGTGTGCCGGTTCGTATCATGAAGGGATCATCGCGACTGGATTTGACCAGCGGTAAACGGAGTCAGTTATGCAGTTCTCCAAAATGCACGGCCTGGGCAACGATTTTATGGTCGTTGACGCCGTCACTCAAAATGTCTATTTCTCTCCTGAGTTGATCCGTCGATTGTCCGATCGTCACCGTGGTGTGGGTTTTGACCAGCTGCTGGTGGTAGAGCCTCCTTACGATCCCGAATTAGACTTCCATTACCGTATTTTCAACGCGGATGGCAGCGAAGTGGCGCAATGTGGTAACGGTGCGCGCTGTTTTGCCCGCTTCGTGCGCATCAAAGGTCTGACCAACAAACGCGACATTCGCGTCAGTACGCAGACTGGCCGTATGACGCTGACTGTCACGGAAGATGAAGACGTTCAGGTCAATATGGGCGAGCCGGTTTTCGAACCGCAGCAGGTTCCTTTCCGTGCAGCAAAACCGGAAAAGACCTATATTCTGCGTGCAGAAGAGCGCACAGTATTTTGCGGCGTCGTGTCGATGGGAAACCCGCATTGCGTATTGCAGGTTGAGGATGTTCTGACGGCAGAAGTCGAAATCCTCGGCCCGGTGCTTGAAAGCCACGAGCGTTTTCCTGAGCGCGTGAACGTCGGGTTCATGCAGATTGTCAGCCCGGAAAACGTCAAACTTCGCGTATATGAGCGCGGAGCGGGAGAAACACAGGCATGCGGAAGCGGTGCCTGTGCGGCGGTTGCCATAGGAATTCAGCAAGGTTTACTTGCAGAAGAAGTTCAGGTGGAACTGCCGGGAGGCAGCCTCGATATTCACTGGAAAGGGCCGGGTCATCCGCTGTATATGACCGGACCTGCCACTCATGTTTACGACGGATTTATTCATCTATGAACAATCTTGATGACCAGATTGAACCGGTGATTGCGCTTGACGACGACAGCGTCATGCAATATCTGCTGCAAAACCCGGATTTCTTTATCCGCAATGCCCGCAGCGTTGAACAGATGCACGTTCCGCACCCGGTAAAAGGCAGCACTTCGCTGGTGGAGTGGCAGCTCGGACGTCAGCGTCATCAGATTGCGCAGCTGGAAGAAGAAATTACCTTGCTGATGGAGCAGGCGTCGATCAATGAATCGCTGTTCGGGCGGATGATTGAACTACAGGCCACGCTCGCGGCGGCCAGCAGTTTGCAGGATATGTTGAACCGCCTGCAGCGCTGGGCGCGCAGTCTTGGACTGGCGGGCGCCAATGTGCGCCTGTTCAGCGAAGGCTGGCGTATCGGTGCGCCTTCTGATTTCACCCATCTGGCGGTGAGTCGCAGCGCATTTGAATCCATGCGCATTCAGCGTCTGGGCGAAACACCCCACTATCTTGGCGGCCTGAACGGTCCCGAACTGTTACTGTTATTGCCGCAGGCCAAAGCCGTGGGTTCTGTCGCGCTTTCCCTGATGGGTGAACAAGGCGAACTGGGCGTGCTGATTTTCAGCAGCCGCGACCCGCAACACTATCAGCCGGGAATGGGCACCGTCTTACTCGATCAGTTGGCTAAAATGCTGCCTGGCCTGCTGGAACGTTGGATCGAACGGGTATGAGCCACACCGAATCGCCTCTGTATCCCGCAGTCGAGGCGTTTCTGCGTTATTTGCACGTCGAACGTCAGCTCAGTCCGTTAACGACTACCAATTACAGCCGTCAGTTAGACGCCCTGATCGTGATCGCTGGCGAGATTGGCATTGCTCACTGGCAACAGCTTGATGCGCCGAAAGTGCGTATGTTGCTGGCCCGCAGTAAACGCGCCGGTCTTGGCGCATCCAGTCTGGCGCTGCGCATGTCTTCACTGCGCAGCTTTCTCGACTGGCTGGTGCGTCAGGGCGTGTTAAGCGCTAATCCTGCCAAAGGGATTTCCACCCCGCATTCTCCAAAACATCTGCCGAAAAATCTCGACGTCGATGAGGTGAATAAACTGCTGGAAATCGACCTCGACGATCCGCTTTCCGTGCGTGACCGCGCGATGCTGGAAGTGATGTACGGCGGCGGGTTACGTTTATCCGAACTCGTGGGCATCGACTGCAAGCATATTGATATGGCTTCAGGCGAGGTGCGTGTTCTGGGGAAAGGCAGCAAAGAGCGCAAAGTGCCCATCGGTCGAACGGCGGTGACCTGGCTGGAGCACTGGCTGGAAAGACGTGCGCTGTTTGGCCCGAAGGACGACGCGATGTTTCTGTCGAGCCAGGGCAACCGGATTTCCGCCCGCAACGTACAAAAACGCTTCGCGGAGTGGGGCGTGAAACAGGGCGTGAACAGCCATATTCATCCGCATAAACTGCGTCACTCGTTTGCCACGCATGTGCTGGAATCCAGCGGAGATTTACGCGCGGTACAGGAACTTTTGGGCCACGCGAATTTGTCTACTACGCAAATCTACACCCATCTGGACTTTCAACATCTGGCGACGGTTTACGACGCCGCGCATCCCCGCGCAAAACGAGGAAAATCATGATGAAGTTCTATCGTCCGCTGAAACGCATTGAAGCGATCACCTTCGATTTAGACGACACGCTGTATGACAATTACGATGTTATCCGTCGTACCGATTCTGAAACGCTGAAATCGATTCAGGGTTTTCATCCGGCACTGGCCGACATGGCACCGGATACCATCCGCCTGATGCGTGCAGAATTGCTGGCAGAGGACGCAGAGATTTATCACGACGTTACTGAGTGGCGTCGTCAGGCAGTGCATCTGGCCATGACCCGCGCGGGTCTCGGTGAAAACGATGCAAAACAGGGTACGAAAGCCGCCATGGAAACCTTCGCCCTGTGGCGCAGCCGTATTTATGTACCGGAAGAAAACCACGATGCGCTGGCCGCACTGGCTGAACGCTGGCCTTTAGTGGCGATCACCAATGGCAATGCCGATCCGCACGCCTGTGGTCTGGCGCAATATTTTCAGTTTACCCTGCGCGCAGGGGATCATGGCCGGGCGAAACCTTACGCCGACATGTATAAAAAGGCGTCGATGAAGCTGGATATTCCGCTGGAAAACATCCTTCATGTCGGCGATGACCTGACGACAGACGTCGCGGGTTCCGTCCGTTGCGGCATGCAATCGTGCTGGATTAATCTGCGTAAAGGCGACCTGATGCACATTAAGGATGCCCGTCTGTTGCCGCATATTGAGATTTCGCAGTTGGCATCGCTGACAGCATTGCTATAATCCCTTCATAAATTACTCTGTATAAATTCACAGTAGAAAAGCATTCATCTGGTGAGTGCTTTTCTCATCCTGACAAACGGTGCCTATGGACGTTTCTGACCTGCTCGACAGCCTGAATGAAAAACAACGTGAAGCCGTGGCCGCGCCGCGCAGCAATCTGTTGGTGCTGGCCGGGGCAGGCAGTGGCAAAACCCGCGTGCTGGTTCACCGCATCGCGTGGCTGCTGGCGGTAGAAAAGTGCTCGCCGTATTCCATTATGGCGGTCACCTTCACTAACAAAGCGGCAGCAGAAATGCGCCACCGTATCGACCAGCTGATTGGCACCAGTCAGGGCGGCATGTGGATTGGTACCTTCCACGGCCTCGCGCACCGATTGCTGCGCGCGCATCACCTGGACGCCAAACTGCCGCAGGATTTCCAGATCCTCGACAGCGACGACCAGATGCGTTTGATCAAGCGCCTGATAAAAGCCCTGAACATTGATGAGAAACAATGGCCACCGCGACAGGCGATGTGGTACATCAACGGCAAAAAAGACGAAGGGTTGCGCCCGCAGCACGTTGAAACATATAACAATCCTGTCGAGGCAACCTGGTTACGAATTTATCAGGCCTATCAGGAAGCCTGTGACCGCGCCGGGCTGGTGGATTTCGCCGAGTTATTACTGCGCGCCCACGAACTCTGGCTGAACAAGCCGCATATTTTGCAGCATTACCGCGAACGCTTTACCAATCTGATGGTGGACGAATTCCAGGACACCAACAGCATCCAGTATGCGTGGATCCGTCTGCTGGCGGGCGACAACAATAACGTGATGATCGTCGGCGACGATGACCAGTCGATCTACGGCTGGCGCGGCGCGCAGGTCGAAAACATCCAGCGCTTCCTGAAAGATTTCCCGAATGCGGAAACCATCCGTCTGGAGCAGAATTACCGCTCGACCAGCACCATTCTGAAAGCCGCCAACTCGCTGATTGAAAATAATAACGGCCGTATGGGGAAAAACCTGTGGACCGAAGACGGCGAGGGCGAACCGATTTCACTGTATTGCGCATTCAATGAACTGGATGAATCGCGCTTTGTGGTTAACCGTATAAAAACCTGGCAGGACAACGGCGGTGCGCTGAAAGATTGCGCCATTCTTTACCGCAGCAACGCCCAGTCGCGTGTGCTGGAAGAAGCATTACTGCAGATGGCGATGCCATACCGCATTTACGGCGGGCAGCGGTTCTTTGACCGTCAGGAAATCAAAGATGCGCTGGCGTATCTGCGTCTGATGTCCAACCGTAATGATGATGCGGCGTTTGAGCGCGTGGTGAACACCCCGACGCGCGGTATCGGCGACCGTACGCTGGATGTGGTGCGCCAGACTGCCCGTGACCGCCAGCTGACCATGTGGCAGGCCACGCGTGCCTTGTTACAGGAAAAAGTGCTGGCAGGTCGTGCGGCATCTGCCCTGCAGCGTTTCACCGAACTGGTGGACGCACTGGCGCATGAAACATCAGACATGCCGCTGCACGTGCAGACTGACCGTGTTATCAAAGATTCCGGCCTGTTCATCATGTATGAGCAGGAAAAAGGCGAAAAAGGTCAGGCGCGTATCGAAAACTTAGAGGAACTGGTGACGGCGACGCGTCAGTTCAGCTATCAGGATGAAGACGAAGATCTGATGCCGTTGCAGGCATTCCTGTCGCACGCCGCGCTCGAGGCAGGCGAAGGGCAGGCGGATGCCAATCAGGACGCCACGCAACTGATGACGTTGCACTCGGCGAAAGGCCTGGAGTTCCCGCAGGTGTTTATCGTCGGCATGGAAGAGGGCATGTTCCCGAGCCAGATGTCACTGGAAGAAGGCGGGCGTCTGGAAGAAGAACGCCGTCTGGCGTACGTGGGTGTCACCCGCGCCATGCAAAAACTCACCCTGACCTACGCCGAAACCCGCCGCTTATACGGCAAAGAAGTCTCCCATCGTCCGTCACGATTTGTCGGAGAATTACCGGAAGATTGTGTCGAAGAAGTCAGAATGCGTGCCAATGTATCGCGCCCGATGAGTAACCGCAGCGTCGGCACGCCAACCAGCGTCAGCGATACCGGCTTCAAACTCGGCCAGCGCGTGACACACCCTAAATTTGGCGAAGGCACTATCGTCAACATGGAAGGCAGCGGCGAACACAGTCGCCTGCAGGTCGCATTCCCGGGTGAGGGGATTAAGTGGCTCGTCGCCGCTTACGCCAGGTTAGAGGCCGCAAGCTAGCTTACTTGCGATCTTGAGCCCGGGCAGTGCTCGACATCCTCATGGACTACGTGTCCATTCCGGTGTCTCCGCTCTGGCCGGACTCAACCTCGCTGCGCCGCTGACGCTTGCACAACGGCGTATTAAAGGGCGAAAACCTCACCCACTTCTGCTTTCGCATACCATTCCAGCGTTTCTTTTACGCCTTCTTCGCCTTCCGGCGGGGTGCCCGGCAGATAATCGTGTTCCTGTACCGGCTGATAAGCGCCGTGTTTCACTTCAAAAATCACGCCGCCTTCGTCGAGGGATAACACGCTGTGCCAGGTATTGGCCGGGATTTCCAGCAGACGGGTTTCTGCGCCGAGCCACAGACGGTCGGTCACTTTTCCGCTGGCATCATAAATCAGCACCAGAAAACGTCCGCGCAGGGCGGTCAGCATTTCCCAGGTGTGCGGATGGCGGTGAATACGCACGTAAGTGCCCGGCTCCATGGCGATCGCCAGACGCTGAACGTCGTCTTCCGGTGCCGGATGCATATTCAGGTTCTGACGCAGTCTTGGCGAGTGAGCCGCCCTGGTGATCAGGTCGCACAGCGTGTCTTGGTTAATCTGCTTAATCATTAGGGTCATCTGAAAAGTGTGGGGAAATCAGGTCTCTGAGTGTAGCCAAAAAAACGGCTGCACATAAGCCGGGAAACGTTGCTAACAATGCCTGAAATTTATGCATAAATGTTGCCAGAATCGATTTACTGGCGGTTGACAGTCTTTTTATTCCCGGCGTAACATGCGCGCACTATTATCAATGAGGAACTGCGCCTTGGACACACCCAGTAGATACTGGCTCAATAACCTGTTCATTAGGTACCACTTCTAAGGCCCTCCTCTTTGCTGATGGCCTTAGTGGTTGTCAGCGACCCCCGTTTTGTCGCTGTGAGTCAGATCTGAATTTGGTCTGAATTACGCCGGTGACATCTCTCACCTCGTGATTTTCTGTGCTTCAACGCGTTGTCCACTTTCCGTATTTATTGGGAGAACGGGCACATGCTGAGTGCTTTTAAATTAGAAAACAGCCGCTTATCCCGTTTAGAGCTGGACGAGTCAGACGATCTCAAAACCTCATTGTGGGTGGATTTGGTTGAACCTGACGAACAGGAGCGCGAACGCGTTCAATGTGAATTAGGGCAAAGCCTGGCGACGCGTCCTGAACTGGACGACATCGAAGCCTCCGCACGTTTCTTTGAAGACGAAGACGGTCTGCACATTCACTCCTTTTTCTATTACGAAGACGCTGAAGATCACGCGGGCAACAGCACCGTCGCCTTTACCGTGCGCGAAGGGCGTCTTTATACCCTGCGCGAGCGCGAATTACCGGCGTTTCGACTCTACCGTATGCGCGCCAGAAACCAGAAACTGGTCGATGGGAATGCGTACGAACTGCTGCTGGATTTGTTCGAAACCAAAATCGAACAGCTGGCGGATGAAATTGAAAACATCTACAGCGATTTGGAAAAACTCAGCCGCGTGATTATGGAAGGGCATCAGGGCGACGAATATGACGCTGCGCTTTCCA
Organism: Rahnella sp. BCC 1045; assembly: GCF_019049615.1. Lineage (NCBI taxonomy): Bacteria > Pseudomonadati > Pseudomonadota > Gammaproteobacteria > Enterobacterales > Yersiniaceae > Rahnella > Rahnella sp. BCC 1045. The sequence continues at coordinate 55,531 of NZ_JAFMOZ010000132.1, forward strand.
CGCTGGCGGAGCTGGAAGATATCGGCTGGAAAGTCCGGTTGTGTCTGATGGATACCCAGCGCGCACTGAACTTTCTGGTGCGTAAAGCCCGTTTACCGGCAGGTCAGCTGGAGCAGGCGCGCGAAGTATTACGCGATATCGAATCCCTGCTGCCGCACAATGAATCCCTGTTCCAGAAAGTAAACTTCCTGATGCAGGCGGCGATGGGCTTTATCAACATCGAACAGAACCGCATCATCAAGATTTTCTCGGTGGTTTCCGTGGTATTCCTGCCGCCAACGCTGGTGGCCTCCAGCTACGGGATGAACTTCGAATTCATGCCTGAACTGAAATGGTCATTCGGGTATCCGGGCGCTATTGCGCTGATGATCCTCGCCGGCCTGGCACCTTATCTGTACTTCAAACGTAAAAACTGGCTGTAACCGGCCAGACAAAATTTCCCCCTCTTGCGCCTTGCCGCGGCGGGGGATTCCGTCTTTGTTATGTCTTTGCGGTTCCCTCTCCTGTTTGAAATATGTTAATAAAGAGCGCTGAACTCTCTTAAAAACAGACCAACTGCCATGTTGATGGAAAGGATGGCTCCGGCGGGCCAGTGGATAATCCTCGTCGTTTCCTCGCTGATTCTCGGTATTATATTTCAAGCATTCCATGTCCCGGCTGCGTTGTTGCTCGGGCCGATGATTGTCGGCGTGCTGATGGGGTTGCTGGGCGCCAGTGTGCGCATTCACCCGTTGTTCTTCAAAATCTCGCAGGGCGTGCTGGGCTGCATGATTGCGCAAAGCCTTTCGCCATCCATTTTGCCTCCGCTTCTGAATGACTGGCCGCTGGTGCTGATGGTGCTGGTGGCGACGCTGCTGGCCAGCGGGCTTTCCGGCTGGCTGCTGGTGCGGTTCAGCCAGTTACCCGGCCCAACCGGTGCATGGGGTTCGTCACCCGGCGGTGCCAGCGCAATGGTCGCGATGGCCGGTGATTTTGGTGCAGACGTTCGTCTGGTGGCATTTATGCAGTATCTGCGCGTGTTGTTTGTTGCGACCGCTGCCGCATTTGTCGCCCGTATGGCGATGGGCGACGGCGCGTCGCTTGCCGCTGCAATTGTGTGGTTTCCGCCGCTGACGTGGCGTTTCTTTGCCACCGTTTTTCTGGCGCTGGCCGGTGTCTGGCTCGGTCCGCGTTTGCGCATTCCTTCCGGCGCGCTGCTGCTTCCGGCCGTCGTCGGCGCGGTGCTGCATTCCACCGGCACTGTCACTTTAGAAGTGCCCGAATGGCTGCTGGCGATGGCGTACACGCTGATTGGCTGGAGCGTTGGCCTGCGGTTCACCCGGCCCATCTTCAAGCTGGCGCTGCGTACGTTGCCGCAGATGATTGCGTCGATTATCGGCCTGATGCTGATTTGCGGGGGAATGGCGTGGGTGCTGACGAAATTACTGCATGTGGATATGCTCACGGCGTATCTGGCGACCAGCCCCGGAGGGCTGGACACCGTCGCGATTATTGCGGCGGGAAGTCATGCGGATTTGGGCTTTGTGATGGCGATGCAGACGTTGCGTCTGATCACCATTCTGGCTACCGGTCCCGCGATGGCGCGTTTTATATCACGCAGCGCTGTGCCCGCTTCTTCCTCGTCTTAGGCGGCCTTGCGTGTAAAGTGCATCGCCGATAAAGAACAGCAGCCCGACCCAGATAAAGCCGAACGTAATCAGCTGGGAAGGGTGAACGGTCTCGCCGTAGAACACCACCGCCAGCAGGAACATCAGCGTCGGGCCGAGATACTGGAAAAAGCCCAGCGTTGAAAGCTTCAGGCGCGCTGCGGCGGCGGTGAAGAACAGCAGCGGAATCGTGGTAATGATCCCGGCGGCCATCAGCATTAAGTCCAGCGACCACGGATTAGCGGCCAGATTGCTGGTCGGGCTGTTGGCGATAAAGAACAGATAAACTCCCGCAACCGGCAGCAGCCACAGCGTTTCAATCAGCATACCGGTTTGCGAATCCACACCGATTTTTTTACGCAGCAGACCGTAGAACGCGAAAGTCAGCGACAGCCCGATCGCGATAATTGGCACGGAGCCAAATAACCACACCTGTACCAGTACTCCGGCAAACGCCAGCGCCACGGCAAACCATTGCAAACTGCGGAACCTTTCCCGCAAAAACAGCATCCCCAGCACCACATTCACCAGCGGATTGATAAAGTAGCCGAGGCTGGCTTCGAGAATGTGGTCATGGTTAATGGCCCAGATGAAAATCAGCCAGTTCCCACCGACAAGCAGGGCAGTAATCAGTAACATCCCGACTTTCTTCGGTTGTGCCAGTACCCGCCGGACGTCGCCCCAGCTGCGGCTGACGGAGAGCAGCACTAACATAAAGAAGAATGACCAGATCACCCGGTGAGTCAGAATTTCGTCAGCAGGCACCTGTCTGATGAGCTTGAAGTACGCCGGAGCGATCCCCCAGATCAGATAGGCAATAAAGGCAAAAATAATGCCCTGCCGGGTACGGTGTGCGTCCATGAGGTACCTGAAAAAGAGTAGGTAAAGAAGCGGAGTTTACCCGATTTCAGCCGACCATATAGGTCGCCGTGGTCGTGGCAATGTGTACGCCGGTATCGTTGTGCAGATCAACACGCGCCACGGACACTTTATTCCCGGCGCGGACCAGACTCGCGGACGCAATAAAGTAGTCGCCACGGCCCGGACGCAGATAATCCACACGTAAATCGATGGTGCCCATTTTCGACAGCCGCTGACGCATTTCCGCTTCCAGCAGAGGATGGTCGGGTTTATCTCGGCGGATAAGCGAACTGGTTACGCAGACCAGACCGGCGGCGACATCCAGCACCGCGGCAATTACGCCGCCATGCAGAATTTTTTGTGCCGCATTGCCCACCAGTTTAGTCTGATTGGAAAATTTCAGCTCAGCGTAATCAACGTCAAGGCGTTTAAGTTCAAGCCCAAGTTCGCGGTTAAACGGCATGTCATAAACGAAAATATTGCCGATCAGTTGCAGGGCAGCCTCGTGGCTGAGGGATGAAGCAGACATGGAGTGATTCCTGACGAAAATGTAAGACGCGTATGTTCGCCGAAAAAGTTAACGGGATGTTGATTTTAGGTGCGGAAAAAAGGGAATTCCAGAGTGCGACCGATAAATGTATTCAGTGGTCATGTAGAAATGTATTTGTGTGTAAAATGTCCCGCTTTGGATTTCCGGACTTAAGTCTGCAGGAAAACGGCCAGGTAGCGGGCCAATAAACAATAACTCATTTTAAAATTTTAGGGCGAGGGTAAGGAAAATGCGTAAAATTTGGGCTGTCGGTGCCGCCATTCTGGCGTTGCCAGCGTTGAGCTATGCGGCTGAAGCCACCATTCAGGAAGTGCATGATAAACCGGCTGTTCGTGGCAGCATTATCGCCAGTATGTTGCAGGATCACGACAACCCGTTCACGCTTTATCCTTATGAATCAAACTATTTGCTGTATACCGATACCAGCAATATTAACAAAAAAGCCATTCAGTCTTATGACTGGGCGGACAATGCCAAGCACGATGAAGTTGAGTTCCAGCTGAGTCTGGCATTCCCGCTGTGGCGTGGTATCGCCGGGGATAACTCGGTGCTCGGCGCGTCTTATACGCAGAAATCGTTCTGGCAGCTTTCCAACCGTGGTGAATCTTCACCGTTCCGCGAAACTAACTATGAGCCGCAACTGTTCCTGGCCTGGGCGACGGATTACGACTTCCTGGGATGGACGTTACGCGAAGCCGAATACGGCGTGAATCACGATTCCAACGGACGTTCTGACCCGACTTCGCGCAGCTGGAACCGCGTCTATGCGCGCTTTATGGCGCAGCACGGCAACTGGCAAGTCGATGTCAAACCCTGGTATCGCCTGCCGGAAAGTGACAAAAATGACGATAATCCGGACATCACCAAATACATGGGATATTACCGTCTGAAAGTCGGGTATGCCCTCGGTGACAGCGTGTTCAGCGTGGAAAGCCGTTACAACTGGAACACCGGCTACGGCGGCGCGACAACGGGCTGGAGCTATCCGATCAGCAAACACGTTCGCTTCTACACGCAGGTGTTCAGCGGTTACGGCGAATCGTTGATCGACTACAACCACAAGCAAACTCGCGTCGGTGTCGGTATCATGCTTAACGACATGATGTAATATCCGTCATACTCAGGTTGCATGCCCTTTGGCTGCAACCTGAATTATTTAGGGTATATTATGTCGGTGCAGTACAGCCCCGGCGGCTTTAGGGTTTAGCCGGGTGGTTTGAACAGTTGGGGAATTGAGTGTCTACGGCGGCAGTGATAAACAAAGAAGAGCTGGCTCATCAGGTATTACGCGATACCTTCGGCTATCAGCAATTCAGACCAGGCCAGCAAACTATCATCAACACCGCCATTTCTGGCCGTGATTGTCTGGTAGTGATGCCCACAGGCGGCGGTAAATCGCTGTGCTATCAAATCCCCGCACTGGTGATGGACGGCCTGACGCTGGTCGTTTCGCCGCTCATTTCCCTGATGAAAGATCAGGTCGATCAGCTGATGGCGGCAGGTGTTGAAGCCGGTTGCCTGAACTCGACACAAACCCGTGAGCAACAGCTGGAAGTGATGGCTGGTTGCCGCGCGGGGCGCATCAAAATGCTGTATATCGCGCCGGAACGTCTGATGATGGGCGATTTCCTCGAACAGCTGCAACAGTGGAATCCGGCGATGCTCGCCGTCGATGAAGCCCACTGTATTTCTCAATGGGGCCACGATTTCCGTCCGGAATATCGCGCGCTCGGCCAGCTGAAACTGCGTTACCCGCAATTACCGGTGATCGCGCTGACCGCGACCGCCGATGAAGCCACCCGTAACGACATTGTTCGTCTGCTTGAGCTGAACGATCCGCTGATTCAGGTCAGCAGTTTTGACCGTCCGAACATCCGTTACACGCTGGTAGAAAAGTTTAAACCGCTCGATCAGCTGATCCGCTTTGTGCAGGACCAGCGCGGCAAAAGCGGCATTATTTACTGTAACAGCCGTGCCAAAGTTGAAGACACCGCCGCGCGATTGCAAAGCCGCGGGCTAAGTGTTGGCGCGTATCACGCCGGACTGGATAACGAAACCCGCGCCCGCGTGCAGGAAGGGTTTCAGCGCGACGACCTGCAAATTGTGGTCGCCACCGTCGCATTCGGGATGGGCATCAACAAGCCGAACGTCCGTTTTGTGGTGCACTTCGATATTCCCCGCACCATTGAGTCTTATTATCAGGAAACGGGCCGTGCCGGACGTGATGGTCTGCCCGCCGAAGCGGTGCTGTTGTACGATCCGGCTGATATTGCCTGGCTGCGCCGCTGTCTGGAAGAAAAACCGGCCGGTGCGCAACAGGATGTGGAACGCCACAAACTGAATGCGATGAACGCATTTGCCGAAGCGCAAACCTGTCGCCGCCTGGTACTGCTCAATTACTTTGGCGAAGGTAAGCAGAATGCCTGCGGTAACTGCGACGTGTGCCTGGATCCGCCAAAACGCTACGATGGCCTGCTGGACGCGCAGAAAGCGCTGTCGGTGGTGGCGCGCGTCGGGCAACGCTTTGGTCTGGGTTACGTGGTCGAAGTGCTGCGCGGCTCGAACAACCAGCGTATCCGCGAATACGGCCACGAAAAACTGACCGTCTACGGCATCGGTAAAGAGCACAGCAATGAGCACTGGACCAGCGTGGTACGCCAGCTGATCCATCTCGGGCTGATTACTCAGAACATCGCCATGCATTCGGCGCTACAACTGACCGAATCTGCCCGTCCGGTATTGCGCGGCGAAATTCCGTTGCAACTGGCGGTGCCGCGTATTCAGACGCTGAAAATTAAAAGCACATCACGCCAGAAAACCTATGGCGGAAATTACGATCACAAGCTGTTTGCCAAATTGCGTAAACTGCGTAAATCGCTGGCGGATGAAAATAATGTGCCGCCATACGTGGTGTTTAACGACACAACGCTGCTGGAAATGGCCGAACATCTGCCTGTCAGTCCAGGTGATTTGCTGGATATCACCGGCGTCGGTCAGCGTAAGCTGGAGAAATTTGGTCGGCCATTTATGAATATGATCCGTGACCATATCGATAACGGTGACGAATAAGAATTCTGTTTCCTACACATAACACTGAGAGTTGATCATGCTGATGTTATTCCTGACGGTTGCGATGGTTCATCTGATCGCGCTGATGAGTCCGGGACCGGACTTCTTCTTTGTTTCACAAACTGCCGCCAGCCGGTCACGTAAAGAAGCCATGATGGGCGTGATTGGCATTACGCTGGGCGTGCTGGTCTGGGCGGCGGTTGCGCTGATGGGTTTACACTTAATTCTGCAAAAAATGGCCTGGCTGCATCAGATCATCACCGTCGGTGGTGGCCTGTATCTGTGCTGGATGGGCTGGCAGTTGCTGAAATCCGCACGGGCTAAAAAGCAGAATGGCGATGAAACGCCGGTGGTTCTGCCCGCGCGTGGCCGTACGTTTATGCGCGGGTTGCTGACCAATCTTTCGAACCCTAAAGCCGTGATTTATTTCGGCAGCGTGTTCTCCATGTTTGTTGGCGACAGCGTCAGCGGCGGTGAGCGTCTGGGTATCTTCCTGCTGATCGTGGTGGAAACGCTGGCGTGGTTCTCTTTAGTGGCGATGGTGTTTGCGCTGCCGAAAATGCGTCGCGGGTATCAGCGTTTAGCGAAATGGATCGATGGCGTGGCAGGTGTGGTTTTCGCTGGCTTCGGTATTGCGCTGATCGTAAATCGCTGATTAAAACGTTCTGCATAAAAAAGGGTCCGGTGATTTGCCGGACCCTTTTTGCATTTCAGCGATTTACACTTTTCGCGCACTCGCCAGCAACACGCCCACCAGCATAAACAGCGAGCCAAAGATGCGGTTCAGCAACTGCATTTGTTTTGGCGCTTTTACCCAGTTAGCGATTCGGGTCGCCAGCGTCGCGTAACCGATCATCACAATGATATCGACGACCACGGTGGTGACGCCCAATACCACGTATTGTGCAGCCTGCGGCTGGTGCGGAATGATAAACTGCGGGAATAATGCGGCCAGGAACACAATGCTTTTTGGATTGGTCAGATTCACCAGAATGGCGCGTTTGAACAAACGGCGGCGCGGCATACTGCTGGCGAGTGCGTTCAGGTCAATCGCACCGGCAGAACGCCACTGGCAAATACCCAGCCAGATCAGGTACGCCGCGCCCAGCCATTTGAGAATTTCAAAGGCCATCAGCGAGGATGAAATCAGCGCCCCGAGTCCGATACCGACCAGCACGATGTGAATGGCCAGACCGAGTTGTAATCCGGCAATCGAGGCTACGGCACCACGATAGCCGTGGCTGATGCCCGTGCTCATGGTATTAATCGCACCGGAACCGGGTGATAAACTTAAAATAGAAGTGGTGAGCAGGTAGGTTAACCACCAGTCCAGTGTCATTGCGGGACTCCCTGAGTACGTTTTAGGTTGTTTTATGGCACAATACGCCATTGTCTATAATTGCGCTATAGCTCACAAATAACACTTTCCTCCTGCCTGTCTGACGACGTTGGATCATTGAATGCCTGTGAATTATGCGAAGTGGTTAACACGCGAGAAGGAGTTTGCAGCCTTTGCGACCGGGCCTTTGCTGGATTTCTGGCGAACGCGCGAAGAGGGTGAGTTTAGCGGCGTTGATGATGTGCCGATCCGCTACGTCCGCTTTTGTTCGCCTGAGCACGATAAAGTCATCGTGGTGTCACCGGGGCGTATCGAAAGCTACGTAAAATATCCTGAAGTAGCCTACGATTTATTCCATTGCGGCTACGATGTCATGATTGTCGATCACCGCGGTCAGGGGCGTTCCGGGCGGATGCTTGACGATCCGCATTGCGGTCACGTGAAACACTTTGATGATTATGTCGAAGATTTTGACCGCTTTTATCAGCTGGAGATCGCGACGCGTCAGTACGCGAAAAAGTTCGCGCTGGCACACTCCATGGGCGGTGCGATTCTGGCGCTGTATCTGGCGAAAAATCCGCAGAATTTCGATGCCGCGGCGTTACTCGCGCCGATGACCGGTATTTATCTGCCGATGCCCGGCTGGGTGTCGCGCCGTATTCTCAACTGGGCGGAGAATCGTCCGGTTCGACGTGATGGCTATGCGCTGGGTACCGGACACTGGCGGCCGCTGCCGTTTGTGGTCAACCAGCTGACGCACAGCCGCGCACGTTATCGCCGCAATCTGCGCTTTTATGCTGATTATCCGGAGTTGCAGGTCGGCGGACCGACCTATCACTGGGTGCGTGAAGGCATTGAGGCGGGGATGCATATCCTGAAAGAAGCCGAAAAAATCACCACGCCGGTTCTGTTATTGCAGGCGAGCGAAGACCGCGTAGTGGATAACCGGTCCCATCTTGCTTTTTGTCAGGCCATGGCCGTTGCGGGACATCCTTGTGAAGGGGAAAAACCGCTGGTCATTGAAGGCGCGCGCCATGAGATCCTGTTTGAACGGGACGACCTGAGGGCACAGGCGCTGGACGCTATCATGCGCTTTTTTGCGCGACAGCTTTAATCCGCGGTTCGCCGCGCACAACTCCATCAGAGGTTAGAACCTAACGCTATGTACCATGTTGTTGCTTCCGATTTAGATGGCACGCTGCTATCACCTGATCATACCCTGAGCCCGTTCGCCAAAGAGACGCTGAAACTGCTGACTCAGCGCGACGTGCATTTCGTGTTCGCCACCGGGCGTCACCATATCGACGTGGCGCAGATGCGCGATAATCTGGAAATCAGTGCGTACATGATCACCTCCAACGGTGCGCGTGTGCATAACACTGACGGCGATCTGATTTTCTCGCACAATCTGGATGAAGACATTGCCAGAGACCTGTTCGGCATCATGCATAACAACCCGGATATTCTGACCAACGTTTATCGCAACGATGACTGGTACATGAACCGGGACCGCGCCGATCAGGATGATTTCTTCCGTGAATCCGTCTTCAAATACAAATTGTATGAACCGGGTTTGCTGGAAACCGACGGCATCTGCAAAGTGTATTTCACCTGTGAAGATCATGAAAAACTGTTGCCGCTGGAAGAAGCCATCAACGCGCGCTGGGGCGACCGTGTCAACGTCAGCTTCTCATTGCCGGTATGTCTGGAAGTGATGGCGGGTGGCGTATCGAAAGGCCACGCGCTGGAATATGTTTCTAAGCTGATGGGCTATTCGCTGAAAGATTGCATCGCCTTTGGTGACGGTCTGAATGACCTCGAAATGCTGTCGATGGCCGGTAAAGGGTGCCTGATGAGTGGCTCATTGCCACGTCTGAAAGCTGCCCTGCCGGATGCGGAAATTATCGGCTCCAACGCCGACGACGCCGTACCGCATTACCTGCGTAAGATGTATCTTGCACAAGAAAGCTGATCTGCTGTAAATCCAGCGTCATAAAAACGAAAGCAGGGCGTTTGCCCTGCTTTGCTAATCTTATTACCCTCTTAAATCAGACGCGTCCGGCCAGCTGTGCTTTGTGTTTATTTTCACTCAGCATGGTCAGCAACAGCAGCACAACGGCCAGCACGCAACCGGCTATCATCACGATAAAACCGCCGTCCCAGCCAAAGTAGTCCACGGTATAACCGACAATCGCACTTGCGGCGACTGAACCGCCGAGATAACCAAACAGACCGGTAAAGCCTGCCGCCGTCCCCGCCGCTTTCTTCGGTGCCAGTTCCAGCGCATGTAAACCAATCAGCATGACCGGGCCATAAATCAGGAAGCCGATGGTGATCATACAAGCCATATCGATACCCGGATTACCGACCGGATTGAGCCAGTAAATCACGGTGGCGATCGTCACCAGCACCATAAAGAACACGCCGGTAGCGCCGCGGTTGCCTTTAAACACTTTGTCCGACATCCAGCCGCACAGCAGCGTGCCCGGTATACCGGCATATTCATAGAGGAAATACGCCCACGAGGATTTATCCAGCGCAAAATGCTTCACTTCTTTCAGGTAAGTCGGCGACCAGTCCAGAATACCGTAGCGCAGCAGATAGACAAACACGTTAGCCAGGGCGATGTACCACAGCAATTTGTTCGGCAAAATGTACTGCATGAAAATCTGTTTCGCCGTCAGTTCCTGCTCGGAAGACTCTTTTACATAGTCCGGCGGATAATCGTTTTTGTATTCTTCAATCGGCGGCAGACCACAAGATTGTGGCGTATCGCGCATGGTCATGAAGGCGAATACCGCCAGCAGAATAGCGCCGAAAGCAGGCATATAAAGCGCCGCGTGCCAGTCGTTAAACCACGCCATACCCAGCAGGAACAGCAGCGGGGGAATACCACCGCCGACGTTATGCGCACAGTTCCATACAGACACCACGCCGCCGCGTTCTTTCTGCGACCACCAGTGGACCATGGTGCGACCGCACGGCGGCCAGCCCATCCCCTGAAACCATCCGCACAGGAACAGCAGTACAAACATAATGGCGATGCTCGACGTTGCCCATGGCACGAAGCCCATAAACAACATCACCGCCGCGGCCAGAATCAGACCAGCAGGCAGGAAAACGCGCGGATTCGAGCGGTCAGAGACAGACCCCATAATAAATTTTGAGATGCCGTAGGCAATAGAAATCCCGGACAGCGCAAAGCCTAAATCACCCCGGGAAAAGCCCTGATCAATCAGATAAGGCATAGCCAGGGCGAAGTTTTTGCGCACCAGATAGTAGGCCGCATAACCGAAGAAAATCCCCATGAAGATTTGCCAGCGGAGACGGCGGTAAAGCGGATCGACGTGAGCCTCATCAACAGGAGCTTTGTGGGGCGCGGGTTTAAAGATACTGAGCATAAATGCCTCCGATGGCATAAATCAGGTCGGACTCATCGTGAGTCACGAACGAAATGGCGGAGCCAGTGTGTTCCAAAACGAACATCATTTTAGCTATTCGCGCACAAACGAACTGTGATTTATGACGGAATTGTTACATTTATATTACAGCGGAGGCGGATTTTGTGAGAACGAGTAACAGCATAAGACAAAAAAGGCGGAGCCTGAGCTCCGCCTGATATTTTCACAACATCTGAATTTACTGAATTTTCAACGTATTAATAATCGCTTCGGCATCGGTCTGTGCCTGTTGCTGATTATCTGCTGGTAGCGTGATTTGCATGGTCAGCAAATGGCTGTCGACTTTGCCCAGCACGATAGAGGAATACGCTTTCTGACCGGCAGAGGTGATGACGCTGTCGTACTGCTGCAACGTCTGGCCGTTCACCTGAATGGATTTATTGGTGACGACTTGCAGATTGGTATCACGCGCTTTTTGCTGATCCTGTAAACGACCCGCCAGAACGTCCAGTGACTCGGTGGTGTTATCACCCAGGATCACAATCACCGCTTTCTGGCCGGTGCTGTCTGCGTAGACGTGCATATTGTTTGCCTGAGTGCCCAGCTTACCGCTCTGGTCGCTCATTCCCTGCGGCAGGGAGAAAGTGACTTTACCTTCCAGCAGGCTGACCGGCGTGGTCGCTGCCGTCGCTGCGGCCGCTGGCGCACCTTTATCTGCGGCAGGTGCATCGGTGGTTTTACCGTCACACGCAGCCAGACCGGCGATCAGTACTGCCATTCCCATCATTTTCGCGATATTACGCATCGGGCTTCCTTAAGTGGCCTGTCTATCAGGCTTACATGTTGACTTAACAGTCGTTATGGCAACCTATTCAGGCCACAAATGCAAGTCAGATTATGGCGCGATTTGTGTTTTACCAGAGCCCTGTTCAGTGTGCGCGGATAGCCGAATGCGGGTTATGTCCCTGTGCGGATAAACGCTTAAGGAGCATATTCAGCAGCATGCCGTACATCGGCAGGAAGAACACCAGGCAGATCAGCACTTTGAAGCTGTAATCCACCAGCGCGATTTCTACCCAGTGCGCCGCCATAAAGGCATCGGTACTTTTGTAAAACGCGATGAAGAAGAAGGACAACGTATCACTGATATTGCCGAGGAACATCGAGGCGACCGGCGCAATCCACCAGCGGCGGTTCTGGCGCAGGCGGTTAAACACGTGAACGTCGAGGATTTGTCCCAGCACGTAAGCCATAAAGCTGGCGGTCGCGATGCGGGCTACCATGATGTTCAGGCTACTGAGCGCTTCAACGCCCTGCCACTGTGCTTCAAAGAACAGCGCGGAAATCACGTAAGAGATTGCCAGTGCCGGGATCATGACGGAAAGGATAATCCGTCGTGCCAGCGGTGCGCCAAAGATTCGCACCGTGAGATCGGTAGCCAGGAAAATAAACGGAAAAGTGAACGCGCCCCAGGTGGTATGGAAACCAAAAATGGAAACAGGCAGCTGAACCAGATAGTTGCTGGACGTAATGATGGCAATGTGGAATAGAGAAAGCCATATCAGCGCGGAAAACCGCTGCTGAGCAGTAAAAGAGTACATAGATGTGACCTTTTTTTATAAAGAAATTGGGGTGAGGGAACCCAAACGTATTTTTACTTCTGCAGTGAGTCATCACGTGCGGCGCGCATATTACCTGTTTGCGCATCGTTTGCGCAACAGCTTCAATGGTTAATTTTAGCGCAATGCGCCTTGTTTGTTGCACCAGAAAACCAGCGGGTTAAACTGTCGCGCATTCACGTATGAAGATGTTGAGACACGAAATGAACAACCCCTTTATCAATCCCGACCATCAGCTTGATGCGCTGGGACTGCGTTGCCCGGAACCTGTAATGATGGTTCGCAAAACGGTGCGCACCATGAAAGACGGCGAAACGCTGCTGATCATCGCCGATGATCCGGCAACGACCCGCGATATTCCCGGTTTCTGCCGTTTTATGGAACACCGGCTTTTAGCGTCTGATACTGAAAACCTGCCGTACCGCTATTTGCTGTGCAAAGGTCTGGTGGAAAAACAGGGCTGATTGCTCAGCCCTGACGGTCAGTGTGATTTCTTGCGCAACAGCCGCAGGGCATTGGCGGTGACTAGCGCCGTGGCGCCGGAATCGGCCAGCACCGCCAGCCATAAACCGGTCAGCCCTATAATGGTGGTCACCAGAAATATCGCCTTCAGCCCCAGCGCAATCGTAATGTTCTGACGAATATTTGCCCGCGTTGCGCGTGACAAACTGATCATCTGCGCCAGCCCGCTCAGGCGGTTGTGCGTCAGCGCCGCGTCGGCGGTTTCCAGCGCAACGTCGGTGCCACTTCCCATCGCAATCCCTATCGTAGCGGCTTTCATTGCCGGCGCATCGTTAATGCCGTCGCCGACCATCGCCACCGGTTTAACTGCATTCAGCGCGGTGACCGCCGAGACTTTATCCGCCGGCAGCAGGCCTGCACGGAAATCAATGCCCAGCCGGTCGGCAATGTTTTTCGCTGCACGCGGATTGTCGCCGGTGAGCATTACCGCCGACACGCCGAGGGCTTTGAGCTTCTGCAAGGCTTCTGCGGCGTCATCACGCAGGCGGTCCTGCATTGCAATCAGGCCGATGGCATTATCTTCCTGCAACACAACCACCACGGTGTTCCCGGTGGATTCCCAGTCAGTAATTTGCGCAAGGGTTTCTGTTGTTAGCGTATTTTCTGCCACACTTTTTGGAGTCAGCACCTGAACTTTACGGCCAGAAACAATGCCCTCCACGCCTGTACCGGCCAGCGCACGGCGATCCTGCGCCGTAAGCGGTAAAGGATTACTGATTTTTGCACGGGCTAAAATCGCCTGCGCCAGCGGGTGATGCGAACCTTCTTCGACCGCCGAGGCCAGACTTAACACTTCGCCTTCACTGATACCGTTCAGGGTTACAACGTGGGTGACTTCTGGTTTCCCTTCGGTCAGCGTACCGGTTTTATCCAGCGCGACGGTCTGAATGAGTGCCAGCTGTTCCAGCGCTGCACCGCCTTTGATTAATGCGCCCTGGCGGGTCGCGGCGGCCAGCCCGGAGGTGATCGCCGCCGGCGTCGAAATCACCAGCGCACAAGGGCAGCCAATCAGCAGCAACGTTAGCCCGCGGTAAATCCAGGTTTCCCATGAAAGTCCCATCGCCAGCGGGGGAACGATAATCACCAGCAGCGCCATCAGCATAATGACCGGCGTGTAATAGCGGCTGAAAGTATCGAGGAAACGCTCGATAGGCGCACGGCGTTCGTCAGCTTCTTCAATCAGTTGCAGGATGCGGTCGATGGCGCTGTTGCCGGGCGCGGAAGCCACTTCAAGGCGCGCAAGGCGGTCAACGCACAGGCTTCCCGCCGGGACTTTTTCGCCGGGCTGATGTTCAACAGGCACTGATTCGCCGGTTAATGCGCTTTCATCGAAACTGGCGTGGCCTTGTAAAATGGCGTCTGCGGGCAGGCGCGCGCCCGCTGCGATCTCAATGATATCGCCGGGGCGCAGGCTGCTGACCGGCACCGTTTCTGTTTTGTCATTTACCACGCGTACGGCGGTATCCGGGATCAGCGCCATCAGGGATTTCACGCCACTGCGTGCGCGGCTCGAGGCGAAGGATTCCAGACGCTCGCCCACCATAAACAGCAGCAACACCATCGCGGCTTCGGCGGTTGCACCAATGAACAGCGCACCGAGCGCCGCAATACTCATCAGCGTTTCGATGGCAAAAGGCGAACCGGAGCGCGTCTGGCGGATGGCCTGAAGGAGCACCGGCCACAATCCCACCAGTGTGGTGGCGATAAACGCAATTTTACCCATTTGCGGGTTGAAATGATCGAGCGCCCAGCTCAGCAACATCAGCACCGACAGGACGATCAGCGGCAGCATTTCTTTCAGACGTGACTCTTCCGCTTCCGGGATATTTTGTTTGTTATCGAGAGATTGCAGGGTGAATCCTGCGGCGGTAACGGCATTTTGCACGTTTTTTGTGATATCAAAACCGGCATCAATGACCAGTTTTTCAGTAGCAAAAAGTACTCTGGCGCGGTTTACGCCATCAAGGCCTGCAACAGAATTTTCGATTTTGCGGGCGCACGCCGGGCAATCCATTCCTTCCACCTTCCAGCTGTATTGATGGCTGGCGGAAAGCGGCGCTCTGGGGTCATCTTCGCCCGGCGAGCCTTCTGCGCTGCCATCGTCGGAAGTGTGTGAGTGCTCACCTGTTTTCGGAGTGCAGCAGCTGTCGGACGCCGTAGCGCAAGCTGATGCCGCCAGCGGAGCTTTGTCACTGCAACAGCCCGCAGGATGTGTGCCGGACTGCGCGGGCATGCTGATTTTGTTGATATGCAGTGCAGGCGCGCGTTTGCCCTGACATCCGCAGTTACAGCTGTTGTTATTTTTCATTGGGATCATAAAGCCTCCGGTTCGAAACCGAGTGGAATTACTCCCAGTGTAAACCCTGGAGTCAGCTCTAAGGTCAATAACAATTTCGAGATAGCGGAACCAGAACGGTTCCGCCGCAGGAATTTACAGGTAAAGCGACCGGACAATCAGGAAGTGACCGCCGAAATAACACGCGGCAACCAGTGCGTCGGAGGCGCGGAAAGTGAAGCGATAACGGCTGGTGAGCCAGAAAATATTCCCCAGCAACAGCAGCGCAGCGCCGCAAAACAGCGAGAACGCCATGTCGGTGCTGCGTGCGAAATACTGTTCACCCGCCAGCCAGACCATCAGCAGCGTCATCGCGATGTAAGTGGTCACTGCCCAGCGAAGTTCCGCCAGGCGCGTCCAGATCACCGCCAGTAATATCGCGCCGATAATCAGCAGCGTCAGCGGTAAAGGCCAGAAGAACGTAATCGTCATCTGGCTGGCAAAACTGAGCGTATACAGCAGATGCGAGAGGAAGAACGCGCCGATGGCGTACATAAACCGCTCTTCCGGCAGCAGCAACAGACCGTCGGCAACCAGCGTCGCGGCCAGACCCAGCAGGATCAGATAGCTGTAAACATTGAGCGTCGGTGCCTGCCAGGCAAGTAAAAGCAGCAATAATAAGGTGACGGGTTTGAATACCCAGCGTTGCCAGCGCGGGCCGCGATAGCTGGCGTCAACGAACAACCAGCCTGAGAAAAATACTGCGAGGAATGGCCAACTCATTGTTTATCCTTTTATATCTAAAAAACAGAAGATAAAACCAACGCAAGGATCTGCCTTCAGGAAAACACATCCTGGTTTCCCGTACTTATTCTCAGTGTAGGAGAGGCGCGGTGCCGCAGACAATCAGAAATAACCTTATCAGGCCGTCTGTTCAGGCAGAGTTGAAGAATAGCAGCCGCAGAGGGGCTTTTTACGGCGCACTACGCGCCGTAAAACGGGGATTACTTCTTGGTGGGCAACGGAGGCTGTTTTTTCTGCCAGGCCAGCAATTCAAACACGCCGAACAGGAAAATACGGGTTTGCAGCCAGCCACCAATGGTGTCCTTTTCCTTACCCTGCGTGGCTTTGAGCAACATCACCTGCAAGCCGTGCATGAAGAACATGAACACAATCGCCACGTCTAAAAAATACTTGATCGGTTTCGGGAAAGGGTGAATCAGGTTAAACGCCAGAAACGCCCAAATACACAACATCAACAACCGACCAATATTGATCAACATCTTACAGCTCCTGTTCTGGTGAGCCGGTTTCAGGCGTCACATCGCGATGGTAAAGGCGATAAGCAACTTGTCCGGCGACTTTCTCACGATGTAAACGCCAGCTGGCAGGCACATCCAGAGTGTCGTGTTCGGCTTCTGTTTCGACATAAATCCAGGCTTCGTCTGCCAGCCAGTTATTTTGCTCCAGCAGATTCAGCGTGTCTTGCAGAATACCTTTACGGAAAGGCGGATCGAGGAAAACCACATCAAAGGCATTCCCGGCTTTTGCCAGCCAGTTCAATGTATTGACGTTAAAGACTTGCGCATCTTTGGCGTTTAGCAGCGCCAGGTTTTTCTCTAACTGTTGCGCAACCGGGCGCTCAAACTCCAGCAGGGTGGCGCTGGCGGCGTAGCGCGATAACGCTTCCAGACCGAGTGCGCCGCTGCCTGCAAAACAGTCCAGACAATGTGCGCCCTGCAAAACCGGCGCGAGCCAGTTAAACAGCGTTTCGCGCACGCGATCGGTGGTCGGGCGCAGTCCCGGACTGTGTGGAACCGGAAGTTTGCGTCCGCGCCAGAGACCGCCAATAATTCGGATCTGGCCTGCGGCTGGAGTGTTGGGTTTCTTTGCCATAGTTCGCTTGTGTAATCCAAAGCCGTCGGGCTTCGTTGCATATCGTTTGGAGGGCTATTCTACCGGTGTGCGGGCATTGGGCAAATGTTTAACATTGTCGATTGAAAAACCACCGGAATTCACTACGCGGGCGTGTTGCCGGAAGGGGAAAGTGATAGACTGCCCGACCATAACCCGATTAATAATCCGTTCGCCAATCATTAGCGGCGAGGAGTGAAGTTGTAAAATGGCAAAAGATAAAAAACGCGGTTTCTTCTCCTGGTTTGGCCGTGGCCGTCAGGAAGAAGAGCAGCAGAAGGAAGAAATCCGCGAAGAACCGCCGGTTGCCGAAGCGCTACGGAGCGATACGCCTGCACAGGAAGCGCCACCGGCACCTGAAGAATCTCACGAACAGGCGGCGGCGGAACTGGCCGAAGAAATTGTTCACATCACCGAACAGGTCGCTGCGCAGCCCGTTGCTGAAACGCCTGTGGTTGCAGAAGTCGTCACCGAAGAACCGGTGCTGGTTGAAGAACAGGTTGTTGAAGACGAATTCGTTGAGTCAGCCGCTGAGATTGCAGAAGACGCCCGCGAAGATTCTCTCGACGCCGTCGACGACAGCCTGGTGGTGGAAGATCACGTTGCTGAAGAAGAACCTGTTGAAGACGCGCCGCTGCCCGTTGCGCTCGATCCTATCGTTGTGCTGCCTGCCGGTGAAACTGAGCAGGAACGTCCGACCAAAGAAGGTTTTTTCGCCCGCCTGAAACGCAGTCTGGTCAAAACTAAGCAGAATCTCGGCTCCGGTTTTGTCGGGTTGTTCCGCGGTAAAAAAATCGACGACGATCTGTTTGAAGAACTGGAAGAACAACTGCTGATCGCCGACGTTGGTGTTGAAACCACGCGTAAAATCATCACTTCGCTGACGGAGCACGCTTCGCGTAAGCAGCTGAAAGACGCCGATGCGCTCTACGGCAAGCTGAAGGAAGAAATGTCCGAAATTCTGGCGAAAGTTGACGAGCCACTGGATGTCAGCGGAAAAACCCCGTATGTCATTCTGATGGTTGGCGTGAACGGCGTCGGTAAAACGACCACCATCGGTAAGATGGCGCGTCAGTTTGAAGCGCAGGGCAAATCTGTGATGCTGGCGGCGGGTGATACTTTCCGTGCGGCCGCTGTTGAACAGTTGCAGGTCTGGGGCCAGCGCAACAAGATCCCGGTGATTGCCCAGCATACCGGTGCCGATTCCGCTTCCGTGATTTTCGATGCCATTCAGGCGGCGAAGGCCCGTAATATCGACGTACTGATCGCCGATACCGCCGGGCGTTTGCAGAACAAAGCGCACCTGATGGAAGAGCTGAAGAAAATAGTTCGTGTGATGAAAAAGCTCGACGAAGATGCGCCGCATGAAGTGATGCTGACGCTCGACGCCAGTACCGGCCAGAATGCCGTCAGTCAGGCAAAATTGTTTAACGAAGCGGTCGGGCTAACCGGCATTACGTTGACTAAACTGGACGGCACCGCAAAAGGCGGCGTGATATTCGCCATCGCCGATCAGTTCAGTATCCCGATACGTTATATCGGTGTCGGCGAAGGTATCGAAGATTTGAGGCCGTTTAAGGCAGACGATTTTATTGAGGCACTTTTTGCCCGAGAGGATTAATACGGATGATTCGCTTTGAACAGGTCAGTAAAGCTTATCTGGGCGGACGACAGGCGCTTCAGGGCGTCAATTTTCACATCCAGCAAGCGGAAATGGCATTTCTGACCGGACACTCTGGCGCGGGTAAAAGTACCCTGCTCAAGCTGATTTGCGGCATTGAGCGCCCGAGTGCCGGACACATTTTGTTTGGCGGCCATGACATCAGCCGTCTGAAATCCAGCGAAGTGCCGTTCCTGCGTCGTCAGATCGGCATGATCTTTCAGGATCACCATCTGCTGATGGATCGCACCGTGTATGACAATGTGGCAATGCCGCTGATCATTTCCGGCGCCAGCAGTGAAGATATCCGCCGTCGCGTTTCGGCGGCGCTGGATAAAGTCGGGTTGCTGGATAAAGCCAAAAACCTGCCGATTCAGTTATCCGGTGGTGAACAACAGCGCGTGGGCATTGCCCGCGCCGTCGTGAACAAGCCTGCGGTGCTGCTGGCGGATGAACCGACCGGTAACCTCGACGGCGAATTGTCGGAAGGCATTTTGCGTCTATTCGAAGAATTTAACCGCGTGGGCGTCACCGTTCTGATGGCGACGCATGATGTGGGTCTGATTGCCCGTCGAAATTATCGCACGCTGACGCTGAGTCAGGGGCGTATGTCGTCGGGAGGGGTGTACTAATGGCGAACAGTCCTAACCCGGCGAAAACCGCAAAAAGCGCACGCGCTGCGAAAAGTAAAGCATTGCAGGGTGGCTGGCGCGAACAGTGGCGCTATGCGTGGATGAACGCGCTGGCTGACATGCTGCGTCAGCCGCTGGCGACATTGCTCACGGTGATGGTCATCGCGATTTCCCTGACGCTGCCGAGTGTCTGTTATCTGGTATGGAAGAACGTCAGTACTGCGGCTGAACAGTGGTATCCGACGCCGCAGCTGACCGTTTATCTCGATAAAGCACTGGATGATGACGCCGCAGAAAACGTGGTGAAAACCCTCAAAACTGAAGCGGGCGTGGATAAAGTCAATTATCTCTCCCGTGAGGAAGCGATGGGTGAATTCCGCAACTGGTCAGGCTTTGGCGGCGCAATGGATATGCTCGAACAGAATCCGCTGCCTGCCGTGGCTATCATCACGCCAAAAATGAATTTCCAGGACTCCGCCACGCTGAACACCCTGCGCGATCGCGTTGCGGCGGTTCACGGTGTGGATGAAGTGCGTATGGATGACAGCTGGTTTGCCCGCCTTGCGGCGCTGACCGGTCTGGTGGGGCAAATTGCCGCGATGATTGGCGTGCTGATGGTGATTGCTGTCTTCCTGGTCATTGGTAACAGTGTGCGACTGAGTATCTTCAGCCGTCGCGATACCATCAACGTTATGAAGCTGATTGGTGCGACCGATGGCTTCATTTTAAGGCCGTTCCTGAACGGTGGCGCGATGCTCGGTTTTACCGGCGCGTTGTTGTCGCTGATCCTGTCGGAAGTGCTGGTACTGCGCCTTGAGAGCGTGGTGACGCAAGTCGCGCAAGTGTTCGGCACGACCTTTGATCTGCACGGTTTGGGCTGGGACGAAAGTCTGTTGCTGTTGATCGTGTCCGCAATGATTGGCTGGATTGCGGCGTGGCTGGCGACCGTTCAACATTTACGGCGATTTACACCACAGTAGCGAGAATTTGCTATAATGTCCCCCTGCTGCTCAGTAATTGTGTCTCAGGGGGAAGCTGTTTTCGGCCTTTCCGCCACATCATTTCCCTGCTTTCTCCGCAATGGCACAAATTCACTATCCAATAGTCAGTCTGTCACATACAGTCGTCAGACTGTTGAATCCGGCCGTGAACTTTATGTAAAATTCGGGGTCGAATAACAGCGGATATTAAGGGCTCGGCGTTGCTTCTGTGGTCGCCAGATGGCACACAGCGTAGCGGTATCATCCCGCAGCAACGTGGTATAAAACCTGCACAACGTCATACATGAGAGGCTTTTGAATGACTAACGAAATGCGCACTTTAGCATTAGTACCCCAAGGTAGCCTGGAAGCCTATGTTCGGGCAGCCAATACTTATCCTATGCTTACCGCAGAGGAAGAACGGGCACTGGCTGAGCGGCTGCATTACGACGGTGACCTGGACGCAGCGAAAGAGCTGATCCTGTCTCACCTGCGCTTTGTTGCTCATATTGCCCGCAACTATTCAGGCTACGGTTTGCCACAGGCGGACCTTATCCAGGAAGGTAACATCGGCCTGATGAAAGCGGTTCGCCGTTTTAATCCGGAAGTTGGTGTGCGTCTGGTGTCCTTTGCGGTGCATTGGATTAAAGCAGAAATTCACGAATACGTGCTGCGTAACTGGCGCATCGTGAAAGTCGCGACGACGAAAGCACAGCGTAAGCTGTTCTTTAACCTGCGTAAAAACAAACAACGTCTGGGCTGGTTCAGCCACGACGAAGTGGAGCACGTTGCCCGCGAACTGGGTGTGACCAGCAAAGATGTGCTGGAAATGGAATCGCGCATGGCCGCACAGGACATGACGTTCGACCCGACACCGGACGACGAACCACGCGACGGCGCCGCGATGGCACCGATGCTGTATCTGCAAGATAAAAGCTCTGACTTTGCAGAAAGCATCGAAGAAGATAACTGGGATCGCGATGCGACAGACAAACTAAGCTACGCGCTGGAAGGTCTGGACGAACGCAGCCAGGATATCATCCGTGCCCGCTGGTTAGATGACGATAACAAATCGACTCTGCAGGAACTGGCCGATAAATACGGTGTTTCAGCAGAACGTGTTCGTCAGCTTGAAAAGAACGCGATGAAGAAACTGCGTCTGGCGATTGAAGCCTGATACGACAGCTTTCTGAAACCAAAAAGCGACCTTCGGGTCGCTTTTTTTATGCCTGAAATTCAGCGCGGATTAGGGCTTCTTCCAGATATTCCCTGTCAGGGAAAAACCGCAGGCCTGCATAAAGGCGTCGGTCACGGCTTCGCCATCGGACGGCATTTCCCAGCTTTTGACCTGCGGAAGTTGCACCTGCAAATCTTCCATCAGATACAGCCCGACGCCGCGGCGCCGCGTCACTTCGCGAACCCGCAGATCCCTAAGCTCGCCGTGGTCGCCGTTCAGCCGGACTTTCACCGCGCCAAGAATGCGCTCGTTAAACACGGCGGCGAACAGCGCGTGGTGTTCGCTCAGGCTGCCTTGCCAGTCACTTTCCGTTTGCTCAGGCCAGACTTTTGCCAGATCGATGAGATCCTGCGTGCTGAGCGAAGTGAGTTTTTGGATGGTTAATTTCATGATGTGGATGGTCAGAAAAAAGAGGCGTTTAGTGTAGCGGATCCGTCTGAAAATCGGGCGTAACTTTTTTTGTACAGTAACAGGTTGAAAACTTTTTCAGCGATCCCTGTATAAGCGATAAATGTTGGCTTTAATCAATAATGCCAGCGTTAACGGCTGATTGTTTAAAAGAGAACCGATTTTCCATCCAAATAAAATTCTGTTTACACCTCATATTTCTGACTGTGCCATTTGATTTGCAGAAGAAAATTCCTGTTTAATGATATGAATTATAAAGTCTTATTCGAAAATAAGGCGAAATAAGCCGGTAACTCATTATTACTTATACTAAATTTCTTAAGTGATGATGTTTTGAACAGGCAGGCAAAGAGCAAACCACACCACACATCAAACGGGGTAATCGGATGAAAGTAACAAAGGGTAAGATCTGGCTGGCAGGGTGTATTGCATTAGCAATGAGTCAGGCGGCATTCGCGAAAGATATCAAAGTCGCCATCGTTGGTGCTATGTCAGGTCCGGTCGCCCAGTATGGTGATATGGAGTTTACAGGGGCTAAACAAGCGATCGCAGACATCAATGCCAAAGGCGGCGTGAAGGGCGATAAATTGGTTGGCGTCGAATATGACGACGCGTGTGATCCGAAACAAGCGGTCGCCGTTGCCAACAAAGTGATCAACGACGGTATCCGTTACGTGATTGGCCACCTATGTTCATCCTCAACACAGCCTGCTTCTGACATTTATGAAGACGAAGGCGTTCTGATGATCACGCCAGCCGCAACCAACGCAGACCTCACCACCCGTGGTTATAAAATGGTAATGCGCACCACTGGTCTGGATTCTGACCAGGGTCCGACCGCAGCCAAATACATCCTCGACACCATCAAACCAAAACGCATTGCTGTTGTGCATGATAAACAACAGTACGGCGAAGGCCTGGCCCGTTCCGTACAGGACGCGCTGAAAAAAGGCGGCGGCAACGTCGTTCTGTTTGAAGGTGTGACCGCCGGCGATAAAGACTTCTCTACGCTGGTTGCGCGTCTGAAGAAAGAAAACGTCGATTTCGTCTACTTCGGCGGTTACTACCCGGAGATGGGGCAGATCCTGCGCCAGTCTAAACAAGCCGGTCTGAACGCCAAATTTATGGGTCCGGAAGGCGTGGGTAACTCCTCACTGTCTAACATCGCCGGTGATGCCTCTGAAGGTATGCTGGTGACGCTGCCAAAACGTTATGACCAGGTTCCGGCTAACCAGCCAATCGTGGATGCCCTGAAAGCCAAAAAACTGGATCCAACCGGTCCGTTCGTCTGGACGACTTACGCCGCATTACAGGCGCTGACTACCGGTATGGAACGCAGCGGCAGCATGGAACCGGCTGACATCGCTAAAAATCTGAAATCAGCTTCCGTGGACACCGTCATGGGCCCCCTGAGCTGGGATGAAAAAGGTGACCTGAAAGGATTCGAATTCGGTATTTTCGAGTGGCATAAGGACGGCACGTCTACCCCTATCAAATAAATGCCCGGCATCCTTCGCGCCGCCTCTGCGTTGGCCGCCTTCATTCACCCCGGTCACTTACCTGTGTAAGCTCCCGGGGATTCATTCAGTTGCCGCCTTGAGGCAACACGAATGATTTTGGGCATTATGCTTCAGAACAGCGCATTACTCTGCCCGGCGTCTGGTGTTATAAAAGGCACCGGGTTGCAGTCTCAGCACAAGTTATCAAACCCTTGATTAATAAGGATAGGGTATGTCAGAGCAGTTCCTCTATTTCATTCAGCAGATGTTCAACGGCGTGACGTTGGGCAGTACTTATGCGCTGATCGCCATTGGTTACACCATGGTTTACGGCATTATCGGCATGATCAACTTCGCACACGGCGAGGTGTATATGATCGGCAGTTATGTCTCTTTTATCGTAATCGCCGCTTTGATGATGATGGGTATCGACGCCAGCTGGTTGCTGATCGGTGCCGGTTTTATCGCCGCGATTGTGATTTCCAGTGCCTACGGCTGGAGCATTGAACGCGTGGCATATAAGCCGGTGCGTAACTCCAAGCGTTTGATTGCACTGATTTCTGCCATCGGGATGTCAATTTTTCTGCAAAACTACGTCAGCCTGACTCAGGGCTCGCGTGACCTCGCTTTACCGAGTCTGGTGACCGGCCAGTGGAAACTGGGCGAAGCGAATGGTTTCGCCGCGACAATCAGCACCATGCAACTGATTATCTGGATAGTCACATTTGTCGCCATGCTGGCGCTGACGCTGTTCATCCGTTATTCACGTATGGGGCGTGCCTGCCGTGCCTGTGCGGAAGATCTCAAAATGGCCAGCCTGCTGGGGATCAGCACTGACCGCGTGATCTCGCTGACTTTCGTTATTGGCGCATTAATGGCGGCAGTGGCGGGCGTTCTGCTGGGGCAATTCTATGGCGTGATTAACCCGTACATTGGCTTTATGGCCGGGATGAAAGCCTTTACCGCAGCGGTTCTCGGCGGTATCGGCAGTATTCCTGGCGCGATGATTGGCGGCCTGATTTTAGGCGTGGCCGAAGCGCTGACCTCGGCGTATCTGAGCACCGAGTACAAAGATGTGGTGTCCTTCGCATTGCTGATCGTGGTGTTACTGGTGCTGCCGACCGGTATTCTCGGACGTCCGGAGGTTGAGAAAGTATGAAGCGCCTGAATCTGTTAAATGCGCTGGTCTCCGCTTTCGTCCTGCTGGTACTGGCTGCATTCATCATGGGATTACAGCTGAGCCTCGATGGCACAAAGCTGGTGGTCAACGGTGCCGGTGAAGTGCGCTGGACGTGGATTGCCATCGGTTGTGCCATCGTTTTCGTGTTTCAGCTGTTCCGTCCGATGGTCAGCAGTGGCCTGAAAAAAGTGTCCGGTCCGGGCTGGGTACTGCCGAGCTTTGACGGCTCGACGCCGAAACAAAAGCTGCTGGCGCTGGTGCTGATTATTGCCGCCATCGCCTGGCCGTTTATCGTTTCACGCGGCACGGTGGATATCGCCACGCTGACGCTTATCTACATTATGCTCGGCCTCGGTCTGAACGTGGTGGTCGGGTTGTCCGGTCTGCTGGTGCTGGGTTACGGCGGCTTTTACGCCATCGGCGCTTACACCTATGCGCTGCTCAATCACTATTACGGTATCGGTTTCTGGGAAGCATTACCGCTGGCCGGTCTGGTGTCGGCGGCGTTTGGTTTCCTGCTCGGGTTCCCGGTGCTGCGGCTGCGTGGCGATTATCTGGCGATTGTGACGCTCGGCTTCGGTGAGATCGTGCGTATCCTGCTGCTTAACAATACCGAACTGACCGGCGGGCCGAACGGCATCAGCCAGATCCCCAAACCGACGCTGTTCGGGCTGGAATTCAGCCGCACGCCACGCGACGGCGGTTGGGATACCTTCAGCAACTTCTTTCACGTCACCTACGACCCGAGCGACCGCATCATCTTCCTGTACATGGTGGCACTGTTGCTGGTGATTGCGACATTGTTCATCATCAACCGGCTGCTGCGCATGCCGCTGGGCCGTGCGTGGGAAGCGTTGCGTGAAGATGAAATTGCCTGCCGCTCGCTCGGGCTGAATCCGACCCGGATCAAACTGACCGCGTTCACCATCAGCGCCGCGTTTGCCGGTTTCGCCGGTACGCTGTTCGCCGCGCGTCAGGGCTTTGTCAGCCCGGAATCCTTCACCTTTGCGGAGTCCGCCTTTGTGCTGGCTATCGTGGTGCTCGGCGGCATGGGCTCACAGTTTGCCGTCATTCTGGCGGCCATTCTGCTGGTAGTTTCCCGCGAGCTGATGCGTGACCTCAATGAATACAGCATGTTACTGCTCGGTGCGTTAATGGTGCTGATGATGATTTGGCGTCCGCAGGGCTTGCTGCCGATGAAACGTCCGCAGCTGAAACTCAAATTGTCTAAAAAACAAATCGCCGATCAGGGGGAACAGGCATGAGCACGCAACCTCTGTTAGCCGTTGAAGGTTTAATGATGCGTTTTGGCGGCCTGCTGGCGGTCAACAACGTGGCGCTGAACCTCAATCAGGGCGAAATTGTGTCGCTGATTGGCCCGAACGGTGCCGGTAAAACCACGGTATTTAACTGTCTGACCGGTTTCTACAAACCGAGCGGCGGCACCATTAAACTGCGTGACCAGCATCTGGAAGGATTACCCGGGCAGAAAATTGCCCGCATGGGTGTGGTGCGAACCTTCCAGCACGTGCGTCTGTTCCGTGAAATGACGGTGATTGAAAACCTGCTGGTTGCCCAGCATCAGCACCTGAAAAGCGGTGTGCTGGCGGGGCTGTTCAAAACGCCGGGATTTCGTCGCGCCGAAGCAGAAGCGCTCGATCGCGCCGCCGACTGGCTGGAACGCGTCGGCTTGCTCGAGCTGGCGAACCGTCAGGCGGGTAATCTGGCGTACGGCCAGCAGCGCCGTCTGGAAATCGTCCGCTGCATGGTGACGCGCCCGGAAATCCTGATGCTCGACGAACCGGCTGCCGGTCTGAATCCGCGCGAAACCGAAGAGCTGAATCAGCTGATTGCCGAACTGCGTAACCAGCACAACGTGTCGGTGCTGCTGATTGAGCACGACATGAAGCTGGTGATGGGCATTTCCGACCGCATCTACGTGGTGAATCAGGGCACGCCGCTGGCGCAGGGCACACCGGCTGAAATTCGTAACAATCCTGACGTGATCCGCGCCTATTTAGGCGAAGGTTAATGGGCGAAGGCTAAGGGACAGAACAAGATGTTGTCATTTAATCAGGTATCCGCCCATTACGGCAAAATTCAGGCGCTGCATGAAGTCAGCCTGAGCATTAACAAAGGGGAAATCGTCACGCTGATCGGCGCGAACGGCGCGGGTAAAACCACGCTGCTCGGCAGTTTATGTGGCGAACCGCGGGCGTCGCACGGCTCGATCATTTTTGAAGGGCAGGACATCACACAGTGGCAGACCGCCAAAATCATGCGCGGCGATATCGCAATAGTGCCGGAAGGCCGCCGTGTGTTTTCGCGCATGACCGTGGAAGAGAATCTGGCGATGGGCGGATTTTTCGCCACACGTGACCAGTTTCATGCCCGTCTGGAGCGCGTGTTTACACTGTTCCCGCGTCTGAAAGAGCGTCGTGTTCAGCGTTCAGGCACTATGTCCGGCGGCGAGCAACAGATGCTGGCGATTGGCCGTGCGCTGATGAGCCAGCCGCGTTTACTGCTGCTCGACGAGCCGTCGCTCGGTCTGGCGCCGATCATCATCCAGCAGATTTTTGACACTATCCAGCAACTGCGCGAAGAAGGGATGACCATCTTCCTGGTCGAGCAAAACGCCAATCAGGCGCTGAAACTCGCCGATCGCGGTTATGTGCTGGAGAACGGTCATGTGGTGCTGGAAGATACCGGCGCGGCATTGCTGGCCAACGAAGCTGTGCGTGCGGCCTATCTCGGCGCATAAATTGGCTTCTGATTTTAAAAATCTGTGATAAATCTACTAAACCGCACGGCAAGCGCTTTGCGGTTTTTATTTTGTCGATAAATTAACATCTCTTACATTCTTATAACTTTGCACATCATCAGGAACATGTCATGAACACAGAAGGTTTACTCGCCGCCCGTATGGTCAGGCTTAAAAGTTCGGCCATCCGGGAATTGCTGAAACACAGCAAAATGGAAGGCGTTATTTCACTGGCGGGTGGTATTCCTTCTTCAGCGCTTTTTGATTTCGACGGCCTGCGTGAAGCCACACAGCTGGCGATAACAGAACAGCCGGAGCACGCATTCCAGTATGGCCTGACAGAAGGCAGTTATACGCTGCGTGAGCGTATTGCTTCTCTTTGTCAGGAACGTGGCGTGGTCGCGCAGCCTGAAGATATCGTAGTGACCGCCGGATCCCAGCAGGCGCTGGATCTGGTGATGCGCGCCGTGGTGAACCCGGATGATATTTTCGTGGTGGAGCGCCCGACCTATCTGGCCGCTTTGCAGACCCTGGAACTGGCCGAAGCGCAAATCCTCTCCGTCAGTTCAGACGGCGACGGCATGATTGTCGATGAGCTGGCCGAACTGCTGAAAACACAAAAGATTAAAGGCGTGTATCTGGTGCCGACGTTCGGTAACCCGAGCGGCGTGACCCTGAGCCGTGTGCGCCGTGAGCAGCTGGTGAAACTGGCGGCACAGCACGAATTCCTGATTGTAGAAGATGATCCGTACGGCGAACTGCGTTTCACCGAAGAACGCCAGCCGACGCTGTTTGAGCTGTCGAAAGCCCTTTTCGGTCACGCGGATAACATTATCTACACCTCGACGTTCTCTAAAATTCTGGCGCCGGGTTTGCGTCTGGGCTGGGTGATTATGCCTGACTGGCTGTTGCATAAGGTCGCCATCATCAAACAGGCGGCAGATTTGCACGCCAGCGCGTTGTCGCAGAGCATTGCGGAATATTATCTCGGTCTTGGCCGTCTGCCGAAGCAGATCGAAACCATTCGTGCCGCGTATAAAAAGAAATGCCAGGTCATGGCCGAACTGCTGGAACGCGAACTGGGCGACGTGCTGACGTTTGAATATCCGAAAGGCGGCATGTTCCTGTGGGCACGTTTCCGCGAGCCGCGTAACTGCGCTGAGTGGATGAAAAAGACGCTGGAGCAGGGCGTGGTGTTTGTGCCGGGCGAATTCTTCTATGCCGATAATCCGGATCACTCGACCTTCCGTCTGTCGTTCGCCACCGCGACCGAAGAGCAGATGCACGAGGCGGTTGCCCGCCTGAAACGCGCGCTGTAAAACCCCCGGATTTCCCTTCTTTATAAGGCGCATCGTTCACCCGATGCGCCTTCTTTTTTGCCATCTGTTCGTCACCTGCACTTCATGCTGCTGTAACGTTAATGTCATTTAACTGTTATTTATCTGTAATTTAGCCGTGTCATGTTACCTCCGCATAAAAACGTTTCTCAATACCCCATTTATCTCTGCCCCTTTTACACCAGCAGAATTCAGGAGACAGGCATGTTCATCAACCTCAAAAAAACGGTCATCGGCACCGCGCTGACGCTGGCTTTCAGCGCCAATGCCTTCGCTGTGACAGAAATTCCTTTCTGGCACTCTATGGACGGCGAATTAGGCAAAGAAGTGAACTCGCTGGCCGACCGTTTTAACCAGACGCACCCTGATGTCAAAATCGTGCCTGTCTATAAAGGCAAATACGACGAAAGCCTGGCGGCCGGTATCGCGGCATATCGCACCGGCAATGCTCCGGCTATCTTGCAGGTTTACGAAGTAGGCACCGCGACCATGATGGCCAGCAAAGCCATCAAACCGGTCTACGAAGTGTTCAGTGATGCAGGCATCAAAGAAGACGTTTCCCAGTTCGTGCCGACCGTTTCCGGTTATTACTCCGATTCCAAAGGCCGTCTGTTATCCCAGCCTTTCAACAGCTCCACGCCGGTGCTGTATTACAACAAAGATGCGTTTAAGAAAGCCGGTCTGAACCCGGATCAGCCGCCGAAAACCTGGCAGGATATGGCCGCGTACACCGAAAAACTGCGTGAAGCCGGCATGAAGTGCGGCTACGCCAGCGGCTGGCAGGGCTGGATCCAGATTGAGAACTTCAGCGCGTGGCACGGTCTGCCAATCGCTACCAAAAACAACGGATTCGACGGCACCGATGCGGTTCTGGAATTCAATAAACCAGAGCAAATCAAACACATTCAGATGCTCGAAGACATGAACAAAAAAGGTGATTTCACCTATTTTGGTCGTAAAGACGAATCCACCGCCAAGTTCTATAACGGCGACTGCGCGATGACTACCGCATCTTCCGGTTCACTGGCCGACATCCGTCAGTATTCCAAATTCAACTACGGCGTGGGCATGATGCCTTACGACGCAGATATCAAAGGCGCACCACAAAACGCCATCATCGGCGGCGCAAGCCTGTGGGTGATGAACGGCAAAGACAAAGACACTTACAAAGGCGTCGCCGAATTCCTGCAATTCCTGACCACGCCGGAAATCGCTGCCGAATGGCACCAGAAAACCGGTTATCTGCCGGTGACGACTGCGGCGTATGAGCTGACCAAAAAAGAAGGCTTCTACGAGAAGAATCCGGGTTCTGACGTTGCCACCCGCCAGATGCTGAACAAGCCGCCATTACCGTTCACCAAAGGTCTGCGTCTGGGCAACATGCCGCAGATACGTACCATCGTTGATGAAGAACTGGAAAGCGTCTGGAGCGGTAAGAAAAGCGCCAAAGAAGCACTGGATACCGCAGTACAGCGCGGGAATCTGCTGCTGCGTCGCTTCGAAGCTTCTACCAAATAATTTTCTTGCACCTCCCCCCGCGAAGGGGAGGGAGCAAAACAGCCTCCCCCTTTGCAGGGGGAGGAGCCAAACCCGTCATCGCATTAACGAGTAAACCATCATGAGTTCACACCGTCCCGGTTTTGGTTGCAGCTGGTTGCCCTACGCGCTGGTGTTGCCGCAGCTGTTGATCACCGCGATATTTTTCCTGTGGCCTGCCGGTCAGGCGCTGTGGTATTCGGTACAGACACTGGATCCTTTCGGCTTATCCAGCACCTTCGCCGGTCTGACTAACTTCACACAGCTGTTTCAGGACCCGTACTATCTCGACTCTTTTTATACCACGCTGAAATTCAGCTTTATGGTGGCATTCATCGGACTGGCCGTTTCGCTGTTTTTCGCGGCGCTGGTCGATCACGTGGTACGCGGCAGCCGGATTTATCAGACGCTGATGATCCTGCCTTACGCCGTGGCGCCTGCCGTCGCTGCCGTCTTGTGGATGTTCCTGTTCAGCCCCGGTTTGGGCCTGATTACTCATTTCCTGGGCTCGATAGGCTACAACTGGAACCACGCGCAAAACAGCGGTCAGGCGATGTTCCTGGTGGTGCTGGCGTCGGTCTGGAAGCAGGTCAGCTACAACTTCCTGTTCTTCCTGGCGGCGTTGCAGTCGATCCCAAAATCTCTGGTAGAAGCGGCGGCTATCGATGGCGCAGGCCCGGTACGTCGCTTCTTCAATCTCGTATTACCGCTGATTTCACCGGTGAGCTTCTTCCTGCTGGTGGTCAATCTGGTGTACGCCTTCTTTGATACCTTCCCGGTGATTGATGCCGCGACAGCCGGTGGCCCGGTACAAGCGACGACCACGCTGATTTATAAAGTGTATCGCGAAGGTTTCTCCGGTCTGGACTTGTCCAGTTCTGCCGCGCAGTCCGTCATTCTGATGCTGCTGGTTTGCGGCCTGACGTTCATTCAGTTCCGCTTTGTCGAGCGTAAGGTGCGTTACCAATGATTGAGAACCGCAGAGGGCTGGATATCTTCAGCCACATCATGCTGCTGCTTGGCGTGCTGGTGATTTTATTCCCGCTGTACGTCGCGTTTGTGGCGGCCTCGCTGGATAACAAACAGATTTTCGATGTGCCAATGACGCTGATCCCGGGCACCCATTTATGGGAAAACATCATCACCATCTGGACACAGGGGGCAGGGAACAGCAGTCCGGCATTCGGACGGATGCTGATCAATAGCTTCATCATGGCGATGGTGATCACCATCGGTAAGATTTCGGTGTCGATGCTTTCGGCTTACGCGATTGTCTATTTTCGTTTTCCGCTGCGTAACCTGTTCTTCTGGCTGATTTTCATGACGCTGATGTTGCCGGTGGAAGTGCGTATTTTCCCGACCGTTCAGGTCATCGCTAATCTGCATATGCTCGACAGCTACACCGGCCTGACGTTGCCGCTGATGGCCTCGGCGACCGCGACTTTCCTGTTTCGCCAGTTCTTTATGACCTTGCCGGATGAATTGCTGGAAGCCGCACGTATCGACGGCGCAGGCGCGATGCGCTTTTTCTGGGACATCGTGCTGCCGCTGTCGAAAACCAATCTGGCGGCGCTGTTCGTCATCACCTTTATTTATGGCTGGAACCAGTACCTGTGGCCGATTCTGATCACCAGCGATGCCTCGATGGGCACGGCGGTGGCGGGGATCAAAAGCATGATTTCCTCCGGCGACGGCTCGACCCAATGGAATCAGGTGATGGCGGCCATGATCCTGACCTTATTGCCACCGCTGGCGGTGGTGCTCCTGATGCAGCGCTGGTTTGTGCGCGGCCTGGTAGACAGTGAGAAGTAACTGAAATGGCAAATTTGAAATTACAGGCAGTGACCAAATCCTACGACGGCAAAAACCAGATCATCCAGAGCATCGATCTGGACGTGGCCGACGGCGAGTTCATCGTGATGGTCGGGCCTTCCGGCTGCGGAAAATCGACTCTGCTGCGCATGGTGGCCGGGCTTGAGCGCACGACCTCCGGTGATATCTACATTAATGACCAGCGCGTCACTGAACTGGAGCCGAAAGATCGCGGCATCGCAATGGTCTTCCAGAACTATGCGCTGTATCCGCACATGAGCGTGTACGACAACATGGCGTATGGCCTGAAAATCCGCGGCTTCGGCAAAGCGCAAATCAACGATCGCGTTGAGGAAGCGGCGCGCATTCTGGAACTGGGGCCGTTGCTCAAACGAAAACCGCGTGAGCTTTCCGGCGGCCAGCGTCAGCGTGTGGCAATGGGGCGTGCCATCGTGCGGGAACCGGCGGTATTCCTGTTCGACGAACCGCTTTCTAACCTCGACGCTAAACTGCGCGTCCAGATGCGCCTTGAACTACAACAATTACATCGTCGTCTGCGCACCACCAGCCTGTACGTTACCCACGATCAGGTGGAAGCCATGACCCTGGCCGAACGTGTGATCGTGATGAACAAAGGTATTGCCGAACAAATCGGCACGCCGTCGGAAGTCTATCGCCGTCCGGCCAGCCTGTTTGTCGCCAGCTTTATCGGCTCTCCGGCCATGAACCTGTTACCTGGCCAGCTCACCACGGACGGCACGTCGCTGGTGATGGAAGGCGGGTTTGAACTGCCGCTGCCGGTGGCGCGCCCTGAGTGGGGCGGTCGTGAGCTGACGGTCGGTATTCGCCCTGAACATATTCATCTGACTGATGACACACAAAACGGTATTCCGATGGTGCTCAATACGCTGGAACTGCTGGGTGCGGATAATCTGGCACACGGCAAACTGGCGGGCAGCGGCGTTGTGGTGCGTTTATCGCATGAAGTGTTCCCGACAGCCGGTTCGCTGTTGCGCTTGGTTTTCCCGGCGAAAGCGTTACACTTTTTCGATACTCACACCGGATTACGGATGGAATGAACATGAAAGCCTGGCCTTATCCTCGCATTGTGGCGCACCGCGGCGGCGGTGCTCTGGCACCGGAAAACACGCTGGCGGCTATCGATATGGGCGCGAAATACGGTCATAAGATGATCGAATTTGACGCCAAACTGGCGCAGGGCGGGGAAATCTTCCTGTTGCACGACGATACCCTGAACCGCACCAGCAATGGCTGGGGTGTGGCAGGTGAATTGCCGTGGGAAAAACTCGAACGGCTCGACGCCGGCGACTGGTATGGCGCAGAGTTCAAAGGAGAAAAACTCCCGCTGCTCTCGCAGGTCGCCGAACGTTGTGCGCGCCACAACATGATGGCGAATATCGAAATCAAACCGACCACCGGGCTGGATGAAAAAACCGGAACCGACGTCGCGCTGGCCGCCCGTGAATTGTGGAAAAACCAGGCCGTGCCGCCGCTGCTTTCTTCGTTCGAATTTGACGCACTGGTTGCTGCGAAAAAAGCCGCCCCCGAGCTTCCGCGCGGTCTGCTGATCGACTCGTGGCACGAAAACTGGAAAGCACTGACCGACGAACTGGAATGTGCGTCTCTGCATCTCAATCACAAACTGCTTAATGAAGAACGCGTGAAAGCAATCAAAGCCGCCGGTCTGCATATTCTGGTGTATACCGTGAATAATCCGGCGCGCGCCCGTGAATTACTGGGCTGGGGCGTGGACTGTATTTGTACCGATAAGATTGATGTGATCGGGCCGGATTTCGTTTAAGCGGGTAACGCGGATCAGGCGCAGTGAACACCGCGCCTGAAGGGGGATTACGGCGTCTGATTCAGCTTCTGACCCAGCGTCTGGTTATTCTGCTGGATCTGTAAACGTTGCTGATTGCTCTGGATCTGCGATTTCAGCTTCAGCTGCTGTTGCTGCTGACTGTTACGCATATCCTGCTCCTGCTGACGTTTCTGCATCTGCTGATTGTTCTGCTGTTGTTGTTGCATGCGTTGTTGCGACGGATTGTTCAGCAGCGGATCGTCAGGGTTCGGCACTTTTTCGACTGCACTGGTGGTCTGAACAGCAAACAGCAGCGGCAGCGCGGCGAGCATTCCATATAAACATTTCATCAGTTCATCCTCCGTTTTCAGTCATCCGTTAAGTGTATGCCATCGCAGCCGTGAACGTGTCCTTTGAGCGCACGTTTCCCTCAAAGCGTGCTGTCGCTCTCGTTTGCTCTATAATTGAACAGATGTAAACCACCTTCACGCTTCGCGGTTTCCTTCATTCCGCTACAATCATCCATCTTTATCATTTTAGGGCTCAACTGCCGTGCCTTTACTCATTATCACCACCATTTTGTGGGCCTTTTCGTTCAGCCTGATCGGCGTCTATCTGGCAGGACAGGTTGACAGCGTGTTCTCCGTGTTAGTCCGTTTAGGACTGGCGGCGCTGGTTTTCCTGCCGTTCCTGCGCTGGAAAGGTCATCAGCTCACCACCATTTTGTTGTACATGGCGGTGGGCGCGATGCAGCTTGGCATCATGTATCTCATCAGCTTCGAAGCGTATCTGTACCTTTCGGTGCCGGAATTCCTGCTATTTACGGTGATGACGCCGCTGTACGTCACACTGATTTATGACCTGATCAGTGGCCGCAAAATCCGTATCGGTTATGCGCTGAGCGCCCTGCTGGCGGTCGCGGGCGCGGCGATTATTCGTTACGACCACATCAGCGAACATTTCATCATTGGTTTACTGCTGGTGCAGGCGGCGAACATCTGTTTTGCCATCGGGCAGGTGGGCTATAAACGCCTGATGGAAACCCGTCCGATGCCGCAGCATACGGCGTTCTCCTGGTTCTATCTCGGCGCACTGTTGTGCGCGGTGGTGGCCTGGTTCCTGTGGGGCAATCCGCAAAAATTACCGACCACGAACCTGCAATGGGGCATTCTGGTGTGGCTGGGCATTGGTGCTTCAGGGCTGGGGTATTTCATGTGGAACTACGGT
Organism: Rahnella sp. BCC 1045; assembly: GCF_019049615.1. Taxonomy (NCBI): domain Bacteria; kingdom Pseudomonadati; phylum Pseudomonadota; class Gammaproteobacteria; order Enterobacterales; family Yersiniaceae; genus Rahnella; species Rahnella sp. BCC 1045. Next base: position 90,818 of record NZ_JAFMOZ010000132.1, read on the forward strand.
GCGACGCAGGTTGATGCGGGAACGCTGGGAATTATGAACAACTTCCACGTCCCGGCGGGGCTGCTGGTGAATCTGGCAATCTGGCAACAGCAGCCGCACTGGCCGAGCTTTATTATTGGCGCAGTAGTGATTATGTCCTCACTGTGGGTACACCGGCGTTGGGTCGTGCCGCGTCGCGAACAAACGGCAGATGATCGCACGCGTGCTGGCGCGCCGAACGAATAAACGCTTCAGTCACCGGCTGACGCTGTTCGCCGTCACGGACGGCGGCGAACAGACGGCTCCATAAACCTTCGCCCAGGGTCTTCGTTACGACGAGGCCCTGGCGCTCAAAACTTTCTACGACCCAGTGCGGTAACGCCGCAATCCCCATTCTTGCCGACACCATCTGGATTAATAACAACGTGTTATCGACGCTTTTCAGCGACGGGCTGACCCCTGCCGGTTGCAGGAAATGCCGCCAGATATCCAGACGCTGACGCTGAACCGGATAAATCATCAGGGTTTCCGTACTCAAATCTTCCGGCGAAATCACGGTTTTAGCCGCCAGCGGATGATCCGGTGCCAGCACCAGACGGACTTCGTAATCGAACATCGGGGAGTAGTGCAAACCGCTGCGCGGCAGAATATCGGAGGTCAGCACGATATCCAGCTCGCCCTGTTGCAGCGCCGGTTGCGGGTCAAACGTCACGCCGGATTTGAAATCCATCACCACATGCGGCCAGTTCTGGTGGAAGTTATCCAGCGCGGGCGTCAGCCACTGAATACAGCTGTGGCACTCAATCGCGATGCGCAGTGAAGTCTGGTGCGGCTCATTGCACGCCTGCAACGCCTGCTGGATTTGCGGCAGCACCTGTTCTGCCAGATTCAGCATGATTTCGCCCTGCGGCGTAAAGCGTAAAGGCTGACTTTTCCGCACGAACAACCTGAAACCCAGCCGTTGCTCAAGGTCGCTGAACTGGTGCGACAGGGCCGATTGTGTCTGATGAAGCTGCGAGGCGGCGGCGGCCAGTGACCCGGTGTTGCGCAGTGCTTGCAACGTTCGCAGGTGTTTCAGTTCGATCATGAGAGTCCTTCACTGTGTCATGAATAATTTGCGCTTGTGGATTATACAGTACCTGCGGATTATGGATGTGTAAACATCTGGATGGCTAAACAGGAACTAAAAAGATGACGATACTGAATCACACTCTGGGTTTTCCACGCGTTGGTCTGCGTCGTGAACTTAAAAAAGCACAAGAAAGCTACTGGGCAGGCAATTCCACTCAGGAAGAACTGCTGGCAACCGGACGTGAACTCCGCGCCCGTCACTGGAAGCAACAAGCTGAAGCAGGCGTGGATTTAGTGCCGGTGGGCGATTTCGCCTGGTACGATCACGTTCTGACCACCAGCCTCCTGCTGGGCAACGTGCCGGCACGTCATCAGAATGACGACGGCTCTGTGGATCTCGATACCTTATTCCGCCTTGGCCGTGGCCGCGCACCGACCGGTAAACCGGCGGCGGCAGCGGAAATGACCAAATGGTTTAACACCAACTATCACTACATGGTGCCGGAGTTTGTGAAAGGGCAGAAATTCAAACTGACCTGGACACAACTGCTGGAAGAAGTGGACGAAGCGCTGGCGCTCGGCCACAAAGTGAAACCGGTTCTGCTGGGCCCGCTGACCTATCTGTGGCTCGGCAAAGTCAAAGGCGAACAGTTTGACCGCCTTTCCCTGCTCAACGACATTCTGCCTGTTTATCAGCAGGTGCTGGCTGAACTGGCAAAACGCGATGTTGAGTGGGTGCAGATTGACGAACCGGCGCTGGTGCTGGAATTACCGCAGGAATGGCTGGACGCGTACAAACCGGCTTATACCGCGCTGGAACAGAGCAAAACCAAACTGCTGCTGACCACCTATTTCGACAGCGTCGGGCATAATCTCGACACTATCCGTCAGCTGCCGGTTCAGGGGTTACACATTGATGCCGTCGCGGGTCGCGATGATTTGCAAGCCGTCATCAGTAAACTGCCAGAAAACTGGCTGATTTCTCTGGGTGTGATCAACGGCCGTAACGTCTGGCGTGCGGATCTGAGCACCTGGTTTGACCGTCTGAAACCGCTGGTGGCAGGGCGCAACGTCTGGATCGGCAGCTCTTGTTCCCTGCTGCACAGTCCGATTGATTTAAGCGTCGAAAGCCGTCTGGATGAAGAAGTGAAAAGCTGGTTCGCCTTCGCCCTGCAAAAATGTGCCGAGCTGTCACTGTTGACGTCTGCGCTGAACCATCCGACTGCGGAAGCGCAGCTGAAACTGGCCGAATACAGCGCGCCCATCCGTGCCCGCCGTGAATCCGCCCGCGTGAATAATCCGGCAGTCGGTCAACGCGTGGCGGCGATTACGGCCACAGATATCGAGCGTCAGCACGTTTATACCGAACGTGCTAAAGCGCAGCGTGCCCGTTTCAACCTGCCTGCCTGGCCGACCACCACCATCGGCTCATTCCCGCAAACCACTGAAATTCGCGGCCTGCGTCTGGACTTTAAACAAGGTCGGCTGGATAACACCAAATACCGCACCGGTATCAGCGAACATATTAAGCAGGCCATTAAAGAACAGGAACGTCTGGATATCGACGTGCTGGTGCATGGTGAAGCTGAACGTAACGACATGGTGGAATATTTCGGCGAGCATCTGGACGGTTTTGTATTCACGCAAAACGGCTGGGTACAAAGCTACGGTTCACGTTGCGTGAAACCGCCGGTGATTATCGGCGATGTCAGCCGTCCGCAAGTCATTACCGTGGAGTGGGCGAAGTATGCGCAGTCGCTGACCGAAAAACCGGTGAAAGGCATGCTGACCGGCCCGATCACTATTCTCTGCTGGTCCTTCCCGCGTGAAGATGTCAGCCGCGAAACCATCGCTAAACAAATCGCGCTGGCGCTGCGTGATGAAGTGGAAGATCTGGAAAAAGCCGGTATCGGTATCATTCAGATTGACGAACCGGCACTGCGCGAAGGCCTGCCGCTGCGCCAGTCTGAATGGAATGCTTACCTCCGCTGGGCGGTAGATGCGTTCAAACTGAACGCCGCGATTGCCAGCGATGACACGCAGATCCACACCCACATGTGTTACTGCGAATTCAACGACATCATGGATTCCATTGCCGCGCTGGATGCTGACGTGATCACCATCGAAACCTCGCGTTCCGATATGGACTTGCTGGAATCGTTTAAAGACTTCGAGTACCCGAATGAAATCGGGCCGGGCGTTTACGACATTCACTCACCTAACGTGCCAAGCGTGGAGTGGATTGAGGATTTACTGCGTAAAGCCGCGGATCGTATTCCGGCGGAACGCCTGTGGGTCAACCCGGACTGCGGCCTGAAAACCCGCGGCTGGCCGGAAACCCGCGAATCGCTGGAAAACATGGTTAAAGCCGCCAAGCGTCTGCGCGCTGAGAAAGCCTGAATTAAAGAGTCGTTGTGTTGTTGCTGACACGTTTTGGGGCACTCCGGTGCCCCTTTTTTTTGGTGCACATTCGCACTTTGTTACGTCTGTTTCAGCCCCCGTCATACGGCGGCTGTAGCGCGATTACGGCACTCAGCCTCAGGCAGTTTCCGCGCGTTGCGCCTTTCTCCGCTAGGCTTAAATCAGGATTAACTTTCTTTTTACCCAACAGACAGGGAGAAAATATGAACCGGTTTACAGACAAAGTCGTGGTAGTAACGGGCGCAGGTTCCGGTATGGGTGCGGCATCCGCACGGCGTTTTTCTTCAGAAGGCGCGATAGTCGTGCTGGTGGGGAGAACGAAAGAGAAACTGGAGAAAGTCGCCAAAACGCTGAGCAGTACGCAGTATTATATTCATCTGGCGGATGTTTCTTCCGCGCAGGATGTGGAGCGGATGGCGGCGGTGATCGAAGACAAATTCGGGCGTGTTGATGTGCTGGTTAACGCCGCAGGCGTGGTTGTGCAGGGTAAAGCGACCGAAGCGAGCCTTGATGACTGGCAGAAAATTATCGCCATCGATCTGAGCGGCGTCTTTTACTGCACGCGATTCTTCATGCCTGCATTGATCAAAAGTAAGGGAAATATTGTCAACATTTCCTCGGTTTCCGGTACCGGCGGCGACTGGGGAATGAGTTTCTATAACGCGGCGAAAGGCGGCGTGACGAACTTTACCCGCTCGATTGCGATGGACCACGGTAAAGACGGCGTGCGTGTTAACGCGGTGTGTCCGTCGCTGACCTTTACGGAGATGGCGGCCGGAATTAAAGACAACAAGCCGTTGCTGGCTAAATTTGCCGAACGAATTCCGCTGGGACGTGGTGCGGAGCCGGAAGAAATTGCTGATGTGATTGCGTTTCTCGCCAGCCATGATGCCCGCTTCGTGACGGGCGTAAATCTGCCGGTTGATGGCGGTTTGTCGGCGTCTAACGGCCAGCCTCCGCAGGCATAAGCTCCACCCTCCGCAGGTATAAGCTGATGTTTCCGGCCCGCCGCTTCACCGGCAGGCCGGATTTCCCGGTACTCCTCCCAAATTTGTGACTTCCTTTTCTTTCTGCGTCGCAGGTTAGTTATGATGGCGTGATTCCGCTGACAGGTAATCTGAACATGACGCATCCTCTTTTTTCCGTTTTATCTCCGGTAATTGAGCAACCCGAAGGCGTCCGGCAGGTCTTTTTTGCCGGTGCCCTGCATCCGGTGCCGGCACTTGCGTATCAGGTAGATTTTCCGCGTCTGGAACTCGTCCTCGAAGGGGAGCAGATGATGGAATGGGAAAATGAGCAGGGCGTGAGTCAGGTTGTCTGCATGCAGGCGGGGGATGTGCTATTTGTGCCGGCAAAAGGCTGGAATAGTCCGCAGTGGCAAACGCCGGTTCGCACCCTGAGCCTGTTATTTGGCAAACAACAGCTGGGTTTCAGCCTGCTCGGCTGGGACGGCAAACAGTTTGATTCACGTGAAAAAGGCAATACTGGCAGGCGCGGGCCGCGCGTAGGCGCTTTTATGTTGCAGGCGCTCAATGAACTGGCGTGGCACCAGGCGGATCAGCTGACGGCGCGGTTCCTGGTGAAAGGGTTACTGAGCCATGCGCAGGATTTATTCAGTTACTCGGCGCATACCGCCTCACGCAGCCAGGCGCTCTTCGGCGCGGTACGCCAGCATATCGAAGAGCATTACCGCGAACCGCTCACCCGCGATTCGGTCGCCAAGGCGTTTTATATTTCACCGAATTATCTGTCACATTTGTTTCAGAAAAGCGGCGGGATTGGGCTGAACGAATACCTGAACTATGTCCGGCTGGAGCAGGCAAAAAATCTACTGAAAGGATATGACATGAAAGTGAAAGAAGTCGCCCATGCCTGCGGGTACATCGACAGCAACTATTTTTGCCGCCAGTTTAAGAAAAGCACCGAACGTTCCCCTTCCGAATATCGCCGCCAGTATCGCAGCCAGTTTGAGAGTCTGGAGCCGTAGAAGCGCTGACGGTCCTTATTATGCGAGAACGATGCGCGTACCCTGCGGAGATGAGGCGATCTTTTTCACGGCGGCCATGACTTTGTCCGGCGTGCGTAAAAAAGTGTGAATGCCTGTCTGTACGCAGCGGCTATGAGTAAAACGGTCACTGTTTTCCAGCTGGATCTCCGTGATAAGCAAAACGATATCTGCCTGAGCAATATCGCTTTCCGAGAGCGCGTTTTCGACACCCAGCGCGCCCTGCGTTTCCACTTTCACCTGCCATTTTTCCTGCAAACACAGCTTTTCCAGGCGTTCAGCCGCCATATATGTGTGAGCGACACCGCTGATGCAGGCCGTGACTCCGACCAGTTTTAATGACATTTGCCGTTCCCCGTAGCTGGAAATTTTACCCGCCCATCGTCACGGTATACCCATCGCTTTCAGCCATTGCGCGCAATGGCGCAAGTGCGACGGCATCCGGCACCAGTGTTTTGTGCATCGAATAGGTTTTTCCTAATAACGGATATTTTGCTTCTCCGTATTTGTGGAAGGGTAACAGATGGATTTCATTTAAGTTGAAGGGTTTAAGGAAATCCAGGATCTGACGCAGATTTTCCTGTGTCAGCGTGTAGCCAGGGATCAGGGGAACGCGCGGAAGCAGTTCCACATCGCGCTGGGTCAGCGCCTGAAAATTCTCCAGCACCCGAGGTTGATTCATGTTGAGCAGGGTGCGGGCCAGCGTGGCGTCCATGATTTTGAAATCAAATAAAACCTGATCGCAGTGTTCAACCACCGAAAGCAAATGATCCCGCGGGACATCGCCTGCGGTTTCAATGGCCGTGTGGATCCCGAGGCCCTGTAATTCCTTCAACAACTCGCGGGCAAAAACCGGTTGCATCAGCACTTCGCCACCGGAAAGCGTGATGCCACCGCCGGATGACCGGAAAAAAACTTCATCCTTGAGCAGGCGGGACATCAGCGCTGGCAGCGTAATGTCTTCGCCTACATATTCCAGTGCGCCGCTCGGGCATTCCTGCGGATCCTGCAAACAGGTCCGGCAGTTCAGGCATTTCGCCTGACGTTTGATGGTCTGGATCCGGGGCGACATGGATTCCGGATTAGCGCACCACGGGCAGCGGTGCGGGCAACCTTTAAAGAAAACCATCGTGCGGATCCCCTGACCGTCGTTGAGAGAAAATCGCTGAATGTTAAAAATGCGCCCCGTCGGGGATTTTTCAGCGGTTTCACAAGCTCCGTTGACCATGGGGATCCGCAGGTCAGAGCTGGTGTGCGGTGCGACCGATAATGTCATCCTGAATCTCCTTTGACAGTTCGACAAAGAACGCGCTGTATCCGGCGACCCTGACCACTAATCCGGCGAAATCTTGCGGACGTTTTTGCGCTTCGCGCAACTGTTCGGCATTCACCACGTTGAACTGAACATGCTGTAATTTCAGCCGGGTGAAGGCGCCGAGAAAATCAGCCAGCTTATTCAGACCCTGCAAACCTTCCAGCGTTGATGGCGTAAATTTCACGTTCAGCAAAGTGCCGTTTGAGAGCAGCATATTGTCGAGCTTACTGACGGATTTCAGTACCGCGGTTGGCCCCTGATGATCCTGCCCGAGCATAGGCGAAAGGCCGCCGTCGGCCAGTTGCTCGCCTGCAAAGCGCCCGTCCGGTGTAGCCCCGACGACCGCCCCTAGCGGCACATGTGCAGAGACAGTGTAAGAGCCCGGCGTAAACTGGCCGCCGCGCGGGTTGCGGTACTGTTCGACTTCTTTGCAGTAATAGCGCAGCAAATCGGCACTGATTAAATCCACTTCATCGACGTCGTTGCCGTACTTCTCGAAGCGGTTGATCAGGCGGGCGCGGAGCGCGCGGCCTTCTTCGCTGGCGAAATTCTCTTTCAGCGAGGCAAGCAGTTCATCAAAGCTCAGGCGTTGCTGATCAAACACCATCCCTTTCAGCGCATGCAGTGAGTCACTGAGGTTTGCGATGCCGATGCCCTGAACGCCGGAAAAATTATAGCGCGCGCCACCAGCAGTAATGTCTTTCCCGCTTTTCAGACAACCTTCAATGAAAGACGACAGCAACGGAACCGGTGCCCAGTCGCGGTGGCCGATATCGCAGATATTGCTGCCCTGCGCCATCAGTTTCACGTAGTGGCTGATTTTCTGGCGGATCTGTTCCACCAGCTCAGCATAGTTAATCGCAGAATTTCCTTCGTTCTCATGCAGCGTTAACTCCATGACTTTCAGCATGTTGAACATCGCGATGTCATGCAGCCCGTACGTTTTCCCTGGGATAGACAATTCGACGCAGCCGACGACCGCATAATCCCGGGCATCTTCGAGGCTCACGCCGCGGTTCAGGAAGGCCGGAACCACCACTTCATCGTTGAAGATTTGCGGAATGCCGGTGCCGAGACGGATAGTTTCGGCTGTTTTCAGCAGGAACGGACGGTCGATGAGTTCGTTGACCCGCACACCAAGATTGGGCTGCGGCAGGCAGATGCTCTGATAAGCGTCCAGACACAGAAATGACAACACGTTGACCGCGCTGCGACCCGTCTCCGTTAAACCGCCGAGTAAAATCGTATAACCCGTGGGAAAACCGGCGAAATACCGGGCGCTCGACGTCGAACGTAACAGCACGATGTCATTGCATTTCACCCACAGGCTTTCCAGCAACTCTTTCAAAAACTCCGGCTGTTCGCCGTGTGAAAGGGAATGCTGGTAGAACGGCAGCATGTACTGATCGAAGCGTCCGAGCGATAGCGAACTGGCATTGGATTCGTACTGCAAAATAATATTCATGTACCAGAACAGCTGACAGGCCTGATAGAAATCCTGCGGCTTATTGCCGGAAATATGCTGCGATATGCGGGCAATACGTTCGAGTTCAGCCTTTCTTTGCATATCATTGCACGTCTGCGCCATTTGTTCTGCCAGCGCGGCATAACGCAAAATGTGCCGCTGCGAAGCCTCGAGCAAAATCAGTGCCGCCTGATAAAAGGCATTATCCGGCACATCGATAACGTGCTGTTTAAGTTCAGCGACTAAGTTATCAAGACCGCCGCTGAGCAGGCGAGGGTAATCAATAATGATGTGCCCCTGGCCTTTATCGGTCTGGTTGATGCTGAAAATCTGTGTTTTGGTAGCCGCTTTGACGTCTTCCGGCATCTGACTGTTGATGAAATCTTTCATCGAGCGCGATTCCCAGTAAGGGAAAAGCTGTTCGCGGTAAATCTGTTTATCCTGCTCAGAAATCGTAAAGCGATCCTGCGGACGGGTGGAAAATGTATCCAGTTCTTTAAGCAGCCAGTAAGGGTCCATTTCAGGAGAGATGATCCCCGCTCGCGGTTTGACGGTGCGGTTGCCGGCAATCAGTTCGTCTTCACGCAGGGTGATTGCCACGTGATCAAGGATCCAGGCTGTCGCTTTTGCCCGGCGCAAAAGCGTGGACTCGCCTTCAGTCGTACGGTGGCTTTCGGTGTACAGCAGAGCCCGTTCCAGCGAGATTTCACGCGGGTTAGCGAAAAGCGCATTTTTCAGACGTTCGATGCGGGAAGTCATCCTGTTCTCCTTACTTTCAGTCCGTGACAGCGGCTTTGGCGAGATGTGCCGCGATTTTTTCCATAATGGCATCAGCGCGCTTAACGGCATCGCTGATGGCGACCCGAACGGTGACTTTGCCCTTAAAGCGTTCTTCCTGTTTGATACCAATATCTTTGGTCAGGATCACGATATCTGCGGCCGCGACATCGGCCGTGGTCAGCTCATTTTCCCGGCCTATCGAGCCCTGAGTTTCGACTTTGCATTCCCAGCCTCTGGCTTTCGCCGCGCGTTCAATGGCTTCCGCCGCCATATAGGTGTGGGCAACGCCGGAAGGGCAGGCAGTTACAGCAATAATTTTGGTCATGATCTTCACCTTTGGTTTTACGTCTGAGGTCAGTTAATTTCGAAATCCAGATCCAGGTCGGATTCCGGATGTTTTTTAGCGGATTGTTTTTTGGCAGCCAGATGTTTCAGCAGGTTGACGCAAAGAGCCGTCACCACCATGCCGACCAGCAATGCGCCGATGTAGCCCAGTTTTCCCTGCACCACAGGCAGAACAATCAGCCCGCCCCAGCCGGCATAGCATTGCGCGCCAACCAGTGCGGCGGTCACGGCGGCACAGGCAGAACCCATCATGATGGAAGGAATAACGCGCAGCGGGTCGGCGGCGGCGAAAGGGATCGCGCCTTCAGTGACGCCGACGCAACCCATCAGCAGGGCGGCTTTTCCGGCTTCCCGTTCTTCAGTGGAATAGTATTTACGGCCAATCAGCGTGGCGAAACCCAGCCCCAGCGGTGGTGTAGCGATAGCAACTGCGGCAATTGCCACGACGCTATAAACGCCCTGTGCCACGCAAATCAGCATAAAGGCGTAGGCGACTTTATTGACCGGCCCGCCCATATCGAAGGCCAGCATCAGCCCCATAATGATGGCGAGCACGACAATGCTGCCCTGCTGCAGACCTTGCAGCCAGTGGGTCAGCGAGGAAGTCAGCAGCCCGACCGGTTCCCCCAGCCCCCACATCATGATGCCCGCCGTCAGTAAGGTACCGATAATCGGGATCACAAAGATCGGCATCACGGAACGCAGGATCTTCGGCACCGGGATCTTCTTCAGATAGAAGACGATGATCCCCCCGAGAAGACCGGCGATGATCGCGCCGAAGAAGCCCGCACCAAAGGAAGCGCCGACCCAGGCACCGATGGCTGCGGGCGCGAGCGCAGAGCGGTCGGAAATGGAATAACCGATGTAAGCCGCCAGGAAAGGCACCATCAGCGTCAGACCGGCCACACCAATATCAAACAGTTTTTTCAGATTCGGATCGGTCGCTGCGTCAGGCACGGCGCCTTTGCCGTAAAGCATGACGGAGACCGCCAGCAGAATGCCGCCCGCAACCACAAAAGGGATCATATGGGATACGCCGGTCATCAGGTGCTGACGGGTATTTTTCAGAATATTAAGCAATTCTTTCATAGTGGGCTCCGGTGTCGGGCGAAAATAACGGAACGTCCTTTTCAGCAAAACCTCGGAAGCTGAAAGGATATTGACGACCACAATAGGCCGCCGTCAGGGGCGCTAATAGTGGACAAATTTGTGTTTTACTGGACTTTTGTAAGCTCAGTTCAAAAATGCGAGCAGGTTCAAATAACCCGAGTCGGGGAGAGGTTTTTACGTCAGAACTCAATGTGAGCTGCCTCGCAAAAAGCGACGGACATTACATTTGTCCAGTGTTTGTCATTTTTGTCTGGTAGCAAGTTGGCCCGCGCGACTCTTATCCTGCAATGAGCCGGTTTATCCGCCGGAATTTGGGATGAGGATTCAGAAATGACCAAGAAGTTGAGCTTCACCTGCGTACTGGTAAATGGTGTTCATGCCCGTCCGGCCAGCCATATTGAAACGCTGTGCAATGGATTTGATTCTTCTTTTCACTGGCACAATGTCCGTTCTGACCGCAAAGCCGATGGCAAAAGTGTTCTGTCGCTGATTGGCGCGGATATTTTGCTGGGTGATGAATGTCACGTCACCGTGGAAGGGGAAGATGAAGAGGCCGCCTGTGCCGCGCTGGCGCATTTTATTGAACACCAGTTTCCGCTGTGTGATGAAGCCCTGCCTGAACATGATGATCAGGCGGAGCGGGAACCTCTTCCTGAATCTCTGGCAAATCTTTCTCCGCTGGTCTTTCGCGCCCGTTCCGTCAGTGAAGGCTGCGCGCTGGGGAAACTGGTCAGCCTTGCCCGCGTGAATCTGGCGACGCTGGCGGATTTACCCGAGACGCAAGGTACGGATAAAGAACAGAGTTTACTTTCTCACGGGCTGACAGGGCTGGAGAAGTCTATCGAACTTCAGCTGATGGCAGGGAATGGCACGGTGACCGCGGTGCTGGAGGCGCATCGTTCTTTGCTACGTGATAACAGCCTGCGTGACGCGCTGCATAAGCATGTCATGGAAGGAAAAAGTTGCGCGCAAAGCATCGTGGAAACAGCTCAGCATTTCAGCCAACAGCTGGCGCAATCTTCCAGTGCCTATCTGCGTGAACGCGAACTGGACATTCGTGATGTCAGCTTCCAGCTGTTGCAGCAAATCTATGGCGAGGATTGTTTTGCATCCCAGCAAAAACTGAGTGAAGCGAGCATTTGTCTGGCGGATGAACTGACGCCAAGCCAGTTTCTCGAACTGGATAAACAACACCTTAAAGGATTACTGCTCGGCAGCGGTGGCAGCACATCGCACACGGTGATCCTCGCGCGGTCTTTCAATATTCCCACGCTGGTTGGGGTCGATCCGCAGCCATTACAGGCATATCTGCGGCAGGATGTGCAGATTGACGGCGATCTCGGGCTGGTGGCTTGTGCGCTCAGTGAGCCGGTAAGGCGCTATTATCGTCAGGAACAGGCGGTGCATCAGGCACTGCGCAATCAGCAAAGCGAATATCTGGATAAACCGGGTTATACCGCCGACGGCGTGCGTCTTGAAGTCGCGGCCAATATTGCCCACTCGGTGGAAGCCTGTGCGGCATTTGACAATGGCGCGGAAGCTGTCGGGCTGTTCCGTACAGAAATGCTGTATATGGATCGCGCCAGTGCGCCTTCCGAAGACGAGTTATACAACATTTACTGCCAGGCAACAGAAGCGGCTAAAGGCAAAACCATTATCGTCCGCACCATGGATATCGGGGGCGATAAACCGGTCAATTATCTGAATATTCCTGCCGAAAATAACCCGTTCCTCGGTTATCGCGCAGTGCGTATTTATCAGGAATTCCTGCCGTTATTCCATACGCAAATGCGTTCAATTCTGCGTGCTTCCGCGCACGGATCGCTGAAAATTATGATCCCGATGATTTCTTCGATGGAAGAGATTTTATGGGTGAAAGAGAAACTGGCGGAAGCCAAACAGTCGCTGCGCAGTGAGCAAATCCCGTTCGATGAAAAAATTCAGCTGGGGATCATGCTGGAAGTGCCGTCGGTAATGTTCATCATCGATCAGTGCTGTGAAGAGATTGATTTCTTTAGCATCGGCAGCAATGACCTGACGCAATACTTGCTTGCCGTCGACCGGGATAACACCAAGGTTACCCGTCATTACAACAGCCTGAATCCGGCATTCCTGCGTGGTCTTGACCACGTCGTACGCGAAGTTCATCACCACGGGAAATGGATTGGCTTATGCGGCGAACTGGGTGCAAAAGGTTCCGTACTGCCGCTGCTTGTCGGCCTCGGGCTGGATGAAATCAGCATGAGTGCGCCGTCGGTGCCGGTGACGAAAGCGCGTCTGGCAAATCTCGACAGCCGGGAATGCCGTCAGTTGCTCAACCGTGCGATGCAGTGCCGCACGTCGCTTGAGGTTGAACATTTGCTGGCGCAGTTCCGTATGGCTGTGAACGATGCACCGCTGATCACCACAGAATGCGTAGCGCTCAATGCGGACTGGCGCAGCAAAGAGGAAGTGATTAAAGGCATGGTCGATAACCTGATGCTGGCCGGACGTTGTCGCTATCCGCGAAAACTGGCAGCAGACGTCTGGGCGCGTGAAGCCGTATTTTCGACCGGACTGGGTTTCGGTTTTGCTATCCCGCATACCAAATCAGAACATATCGAACAATCGACGATCAGCGTCGCGAAGTTGCCTGAACCGGTGCAGTGGGGCGAGGAAGAAGCACAGTTTGTCATCATGCTGACGCTGAATAAACATGCTTCGGGCGACCAGCATATGCGGATTTTCTCAAAGCTGGCGCGACGAATCATGCACGACAGTTTCCGCGACGCGCTGATGAATTCAACGACAGCAGCGCAGATAGAAGCACTGCTCAAACAAGAACTTGAACTCTGACAGGAGAGGGTATGGAACTTTATCTGGATACGGCTGATATCAGCGCAGTAAAACGTTTATCCCGTATTTTGCCGTTGCAGGGCGTGACGACGAATCCGAGCATTGTGGCAAAAGCCCGGACGTCATTATGGGAAGTTTTGCCCGCGCTGCGTGATGCTTTAGGCGGAGAAGGAAAACTGTTTGCGCAGGTGCTGGCAAATCAGGCTGAACAAATGGTTGAAGAAGCCGAATTGCTTCATTCACGCGTTCCTGGGCTGGTGGTGAAAGTTCCGGTCACGGCGGAAGGGCTGGCAGCCATTAAAATCCTGCGTACCCGAAAAATTCCAACGCTGGGAACCGCCGTGTATGGCGCAGGTCAGGGGCTGCTTTCGGCACTGGCCGGGGCAGAATATGTCGCGCCGTATGTTAACCGGCTGGACGCGCAGGGCGGCGACGGCATTGCGATGGTGACTGAGCTTCAGCAATTGCTGTCGCTTCATGCACCGCACGCCAAAGTGCTGGCCGCCAGCTTTAAAACGCCGCGCCAGGTGCTGGCTTGTTTGCTGGCGGGATGTCAGTCGGTCACCATGCCGGTGGATGTGGCGGAGCAGTTCATCAGCGCGCCTGCGGTGCAGGCAGCCGTCGAGAAATTTGAACAGGACTGGCAGGGCGCCTTCGGGAAGTTGTCGTTATAACCTTCTGAAAGACAACAAAAAACCCGACAGGAAAACCGGCCGGGTTTTTTTATTTGTTTCACTTTTGATTGTCTACTTCACACCGTGTTTTTTATTTCACCCCATACTGTGCAAAGAAATCCAGCATACGCTGCCAGCCATCGGTGGCGGCTTCGGCGTGATAACTCGGGCGGTAATCTGCATTAAACGCATGGCCGGCATCCGGATACACCACGATTTCCGCCGTCGCATTGGCCGCGCGAATAGCCTGCCGCATAGTTTCGACTGTATCCAGCGGAATGCCGGTGTCCTGACCGCCGTACAAACCTAACACCGGCGCATCAAGCGCGGCGGCACGGTCAACCGGGTTGGTCGGGCTGGTCAGTGTTTTGTTGCCGACCAGTTTTCCGTACCACGCCACGCCCGCTTTCAGTTGAGGGTTGTGCGCCGCATACAGCCAGGCGATCCGGCCGCCCCAGCAGAAACCGGTAATCCCGAGTTTGGAAATATCCCCGCCGTGCTGCGATGCCCAATGCGCGGTGTGGTCGAGATCGGAAAGTACCTGCTGATCCGGCACTTTGCTGACCAGTTTTTCGAACAGCTCGCTGATTTCGGTGTAATTGCGTGGATCGCCCTGACGGAAATACAGCTCAGGCGCGATAGCCAGATATCCTTGTTTTGCCAGCCGGCGGCAGACATCCTGAATATGTTCGTGAACGCCAAAAATCTCCTGGACCACCAGAATGATTGGTAATTTTCCGGAGAAGTTTTCCGGCCGGGCGAGATAGGCGGGAAGATCTTCACCCTGCGAAGGAATGGTCGTCTGACCCGCGTGAAGCCCGTCGGTGTCGGTATGAATTGTCGTGCTGGCAACCGGTGTCACGGCAGGGGCAAAGCTGGTCGGAGCCTGTTTCAGTGTCAGTAATTCTTCTTCTTTTTTCATCGTGGTCTCCATGCAAGTGTCCATACGGAAATCTGGCTCTATGGATTAAAACTATAGCCGGAAAGCTGGAACAGCAAGGCAGAACAGATGTTCTATAGTTAAAAGTTATGCAGGAAATATGTCAGGGAAGAACCATAGAACGTCCGAATCTTTCATGAGGAGTCATGTTCAATGTCGAAATCACCGTCTAAAACGACCAAGAAAAGTGAGTCAAAATCGGTAAGCAGAGCCCCTGCCACAGGCAGTCAATCTTCTCAGCCGGGCCTGGGCAATCTCGCGCCATCCGACAGCGCTTATCAGGCTTCACCGCAACCCACGCCGCCCGGCAAAGAACCGACCGCCTCCGGCAGTGCCAAAAGCCCGGAGAACACCAACGCCAAACTCGATGCGCTGGAGCGACATAGAAAAAATGGCGAGAAGCAGCCGCTGACAACCAATCAGGGCACCAAAATTGCTGATGACCAGAACTCGCTGAAAGCAGGCAGCCGTGGGCCGACGCTGCTGGAAGATTTCATCCTCCGCGAGAAAATTACCCATTTTGACCATGAGCGGATACCTGAACGTATCGTTCATGCGCGCGGTGCCGCCGCGCACGGTTATTTCCAGCCTTACCGCAGCCTGAAAGCGCTAACGAAAGCCAGTTTCCTCTCCGACCCGAAAAAGATAACGCCGGTCTTTGTGCGTTTCTCGACGGTGCAGGGCTCGAAAGGGTCAGCAGATACGGTTCGTGATATTCGCGGCTGGGCCACCAAGTTTTATACCGATGAAGGGATTTATGATCTGGTCGGTAATAACACGCCGGTCTTCTTCATACAGGATGCCCATAAATTTCCTGATTTTGTCCACGCCGTAAAACCCGAGCCGCACAACGAAATTCCGCAAGGTGCCAGCGCGCATGACTCCTTCTGGGACTATGTTTCCCTCCAGCCCGAAACGCTGCATAACGTTTTTTGGGCGATGTCTGACCGGGGCATTCCGCGCAGTTACCGCACGATGGAAGGTTTCGGGATCCACACTTTCCGCTTTGTGAATGCCAAAGGGAAAGCGACGTTTGTCCGTTTTCACTGGAAACCGCTGGCGGGTAAGGCTTCTCTGTTGTGGGACGAGGCACAGAAACTGGCGGGAAAAGATGCCGATTTCCACCGGCGCGATTTGTGGGAGGCCATCGAAGCCGGCGATTATCCCGAATATGAACTGGGCGTTCAGCTGATCCCGGAAGAAGACGAATTCAAGTTTGATTTCGATTTGCTCGACCCGACCAAGCTGATCCCTGAAAAACTGGTGCCGGTGGAGCTTGTCGGGAAAATGGTGCTCAACCGTAATCCGGACAACTATTTCGCGGAAACCGAGCAGGTCGCTTTCCATCCGGGACATGTTGTGCCCGGCATTGATTTTACAAATGATCCGCTGTTGCAGGGGCGTTTGTTCTCTTACACCGATACGCAAATCAGCCGTCTGGGCGGGCCGAATTTCCATGAAATCCCGATTAACCGGCCAACCTGTCCGTACCATAACTTCCAGCGTGACGGGATGCACCGGCAGGATGTAGATAACAATCCGGCGAATTACGAGCCGAATTCCATCAACAATAACTGGCCGCGAGAAACGCCACCGGCTGCGTCCGGAGGCGGATTTGAAAGTTACCCTGAGCGTATTGATGCTGAAAAAATTCGGCAGCGAAGTGAATCCTTCGCAGAATACTATGCGCATCCGCGCCTGTTCTGGCTGAGTCAGACGCCAGTGGAGCAGGATCATATCGCCGGAGCATTCTCCTTTGAGTTGTCCAAAGTGGTTCGGCCGTATATTCGCGAACGCGTGGTGGATTTGCTGGCGCACGTTGACCAGACTCTGGCGGCCATCGTCGCGAAAAATCTGGGCATCACACTTTCCGCGCAGACAAGAAAGGTTAAGCCTCCGAAACCGGTTAATGGTCTGGAAGCCGATCCATCACTGAGTTTGTACGCCAGCGGAAAAGGGACGATAAAAGGGCGTCAGGTGGCCGTGCTGCTGGGCGAAGGCGTCAACGCGGCTGATGTGCTGGAAACCTTGCAGGCGTTACAGGCTGCCGGTGTTCATCCCAAACTTCTGGCCAGCCATTTGGGAAATGTAATTGCCGATGATGGTTCGGCATTGCCAGTAGACGCCACGTTTGCCGGTTCGCCGTCGATTACCGTGGACGCTGTTATTGTGCCTCACGGCCACATTGATGCTTTGCTGATGAACGGCGATTCCCGTCATTATGTGCTTGAAGCCTATAAACATTTGAAAGTTATCGGGCTGAGCGGAGACGCCCGTCGCTTTAAACCGCTGCTTGGGCTGACGGATGACGTACCGGAGGACGGGATTATCGAGGGCGAAAAGGCGGAAGGAAAATTGCTGAAAGAGTTCCTGAAAGAAATGGCTAAACATCGCGTCTGGTCGCGTAGTGCGGCAGCCGGAGCGGTTCCGGCCTGACTTGAATTTTTATCAGCCTCACTGGCAGGCGGCGTCATTCATCAGTGATATGGCAACGCCTGCTTTTATTTTTCCGTTCGGGAAAATACTTCATCCTGCAAAGTATCAGTCTGGTTAAAATTTCGGCGTAATACATTTAATTTGTGATTTATGTCACAAATTAAATGTATGCGTGATTCTTGTTGTTACATCATAGTGACTGCCGTCACGAAATAACGTCACAATGTTCAGTACAGTTGCCGGGTGTTCCTTCTGCCAATAAATGACCTTACATACAGAGGAGTTTGTTATGTCTCAGCCTGAAGTTTTCCATCTTGGCCTGGCCAAAAAAGATTTAAACGGTGCCACGCTGGCGATTGTTCCCGGCGACCCGGAACGCGTGGAGAAAATTGCCAAACTGATGGAGAACCCGGTGCGTCTGGCTTCTCATCGCGAATTTACCTCATGGCGTGCTGAGCTTGACGGCAAATCTGTGATCGTTTGTTCAACCGGTATCGGCGGCCCGTCTACGTCCATCGCGGTGGAAGAGCTGGCACAGCTGGGCATCCGGACTTTCCTGCGCGTAGGTACGACCGGCGCTATTCAGCCGCACATCAATGTGGGCGATGTTCTGGTCACAACGGCTGCTGTTCGTCTTGATGGCGCGAGCCTGCACTTTGCACCGATGGAATTCCCGGCTGTCGCCGATTTCGCCTGTACCACGGCGCTGGTCGCGGCGGCAGAATCTGTTGGCGCTGCAACGCACATCGGCGTAACCGCGTCTTCTGACACCTTCTATCCGGGTCAGGAACGTTACGACACCTTCTCTGGCCGCGTTGTTCGTCGCTTCAAAGAATCGATGAAAGAATGGCAGGAAATGGGCGTGATGAACTATGAGATGGAATCCGCCACACTGTTGACCATGTGTGCAAGCCAGGGCCTGCGCGCAGGTATGGTTGCCGGTGTTATCGTAAACCGCACGCAGCAGGAAATTCCTGACGCGGAAACGATGAAAAAGACCGAAAGCCACGCGGTGAAAATCGTTGTAGAAGCCGCTCGTCGCCTGATCTAAAAAATACTAAAACAAACACATCACATCTGTGGGCTGCCTCTGGCGGCCCATTTTTTTGTCCCGATAATCAGATCTGTTAAGGTCGTGTTAGTAAAGTGTCTGGAATAATTTATCAATCCGGCTATTTATCTGCTGATAAAAAACTGCTGATAAAAAGCCGCTGGCACAAAACCGCTGACAAAAGGAACTGCTTTTTGACTGTTCACGACATTCTGGATTACACAACGACCTTTATTCGCGCACATCAGGTGTGGGCTGCGCCCATCGTCTTCTTTCTGGCTTTTGGTGAGTCTCTGGCATTTCTTTCCCTGTTGCTTCCTGCGACGTTTATCTTATTAGGGCTGGGTGCGCTGATTGGCGAAACCGGTATTCCTTTCTGGCCCATCTGGGCCGCTGCCGCGGCGGGTGCTTTCTTCGGCGACTGGCTCTCTTATTGGGTCGGCAACCATTTTCAGGACAGAGTGGGCAACTTCTGGCCGTTCTCCCGCCATCCGCAAATGCTGATCCGCGGGCATGCATTCTTCGAAAAATGGGGCATGCCGGGCGCGTTTATCGGCCGCTTTTTTGGTCCGTTGCGCGCCGTAGTGCCGCTGGTAGCGGGGATCTGTGGCATGCCAAAGAAATATTTCCAGATTGCCAACGTGACCTCCGCACTGATCTGGGCATTTGGCATTCTTGCGCCGGGCGCTTTTGGCATCCAATGGCTGAGCCGCTGGTTCTGAATCCTGCGCTGCATCGCTGAAGTCTTCAAGCGGCGCGGGCGGGAGAAATTCCTTTTTGGAAGACGTCTCGCAAAGGCGTCATGCCCCTGAAAATAGACTGGACATCCATACAGCCTGCTATTACCGTGACCGCAAGTGATTTTAAGAAGGAATGCGCGTGGATATCAGTATTTTGTACGCCCTGGGCGCAGGGCTAATCGGTCTGTTAGTCGGCTGGCTGGTCGCCAGTTTGCGGCAACAGCAGCAGCAGGCGGAGTACGAAACACAGCGCCGGTTGCTGGAGCATTCGCTGGAGCAAATGAAGGCGGAAAATGACGCGCACAAAAATGAGCGACAAGCCGTTCAGCAGCAAATGCGTGAAGCGGAACTTGAGCTGCGCAAATTGCACAGCGCGGCGGCAGCCAGCCAGGAGAAATTGCAATTGCTGGCTCACTGGCAAAATGAATGCGAGCAGCTGAACCAGGAATTACGCGCCCAGCGTGAAATTAACAGCGCTCAGGAAGCCGAGTTGCGCGAGGTTTCGACCCGGCTGGACGAAACGCGCATGGCGGCAGAAGACAAACAGCGACTGCTGATTAACAGCGAACAGCGCCTGAGCAGCCAGTTTGAAAATCTGGCCAACCGTATTTTTGAACAAAATGGTCGCCGGGCCGACGAACAGAACAAGCAAAGCCTGGACAAACTTCTGCTGCCGTTGCGCGAGCAGCTTGATGGTTTCCGCCGTCAGGTGCAGGACAGTTTTGGTCAGGAAGCCCGTGAACGTCACACGCTGGCGCACGAAATCCGTAACCTGCAACAGCTGAACGTTGAGATGGCACGTGAAGCGGTGAACCTCACCAAAGCGCTGAAAGGCGATAATAAAACGCAGGGGAACTGGGGCGAAGTGGTGCTCAGCCGCGTGCTGGAAGCGTCCGGCCTGCGCGAAGGTTACGAATATCAGACGCAGGTCAGCGTTCAGGTTGATACGAACAGCCGAATGCAGCCCGATGTGGTGGTGCGTCTGCCGCAGAATAAAGACGTGGTGATCGACGCGAAGATGACGCTGGTGGCCTACGAGCGTTACTTCAACAGTGAAGATGACAGCGAGCGTGAAGCGGCGCTGAATGAGCATATCGCGTCCGTTCGCGGCCATATCCGTTTGCTGGGTCGTAAGGATTATCAGCAGCTTCCCGGTTTGCGCAGCCTTGATTACGTCCTGATGTTTATCCCCGTTGAACCCGCTTTTTTACTGGCTATCGACCGGGAGCCAGAATTAATCAGCGAAGCACTGCGTCACAATATTATGCTTGTCAGCCCGACAACGCTGCTGGTGGCTTTGCGTACAATCAGTAATTTATGGCGCTATGAGCATCAGAGCCAGAACGCCAAACGCATTGCCGATCGCGCCGCGCGTTTGTATGACAAGCTGCGGTTGTTCGTGGATGACATGGAGTCGATGGGACAAAGCCTGGACAAAGCGCAGGGAAGTTATCGCTCCGCGATGAATAAACTCACGCAAGGCCGTGGTAATCTAATAGGGCAGGTTGAAAGTTTCCGTGCTCTGGGGGTCGAAGTTAAACGGCCTATCAGCCCCTCTCTGGCTGAGATAGCGAAAGCGGAAAATGAACCGGAAGATACCGCATCTCTGCCCGATATCTCTGATGCGGAAGAAGAACAGGCGCTGAACCCGCGTGAATAATTAAAGCTGGCAAAGGTTTCCACTGGGTCGGACTGATTCAATAAGTGAATCTTTGCAATATGTTGAATCACCATCGGTGATGGGGCTTTCTAACGGGTTCTGGTACACTTCTCCCCAAGAGTTTGACTGAAAAAGCAGGCATAAATAATGGAAAAGCAGACGCAGGAAACCACCCATTTCGGTTTTCGTACAGTAGCCAAAGATGAGAAGCAGGAAATGGTGGCGGAAGTCTTCCATTCCGTTGCGGCAAAATATGATTTGATGAATGACCTGATGTCTTTCGGCATTCATCGCATCTGGAAACGTTTCACCATTGATTGCAGCGGTGTGCGTCAGGGCCAGCGTGTGCTGGATCTGGCCGGTGGCACCGGCGATCTGACCGCGAAGTTCTCCCGTCTGGTGGGCGAAAAAGGCGAAGTTGTGCTGGCAGATATTAACGACTCCATGCTGAAGATGGGCCGCGAAAAGCTGCGTAATCTCGGTATTGTGGGCAACGTTAATTATGTTCAGGCCAACGCTGAAGCTCTGCCTTTCCCTGATAATTATTTCGACTGCATCACAATTTCTTTCGGTCTGCGTAATGTGACTGAAAAAGAAAAAGCGCTGCGTTCGATGTTCCGCGTGCTCAAGCCGGGTGGCCGTCTGCTGGTTCTGGAATTCTCCAAACCGGTTTTGAAACCGCTGAGCAAAGCTTACGACACCTACTCTTTTCATATTTTGCCGCGCATTGGCGAACTGGTTGCACAAGATGCTGAAAGTTATCGCTATCTGGCCGAATCCATCCGTATGCACCCTGATCAGGAAACCCTGAAAGGCATGATGGCGGATGCAGGTTTTGAGAATGTGACGTATCACAATCTGACCGGTGGCATTGTTGCGCTGCATCGGGGTTTCAAATTCTGATATGAGTATGCCGATGTTGTTAACGCCGTTGCTGACTGCCGCTATCGAGACGCCGCTTAATTTTCTGCTTTTCAAAGATCGCAGCATGAAGGCGGCGCGCACGCGTCTGGCAGGCAAAGTTTTACGTGTTGAACTACAGGAACTGAGCGCACCGCTGACGTTTGTTTTCAGCGAGCAAAAAATCGATGTGCTCGGACAATGGGAAGGTTTGGCCGATTGCACCGTTACTTCACGGATTTCATCGCTGCAAAAATTACGCGATCGCCAGCTGTTGTCGCCAATGATGCGCAGTGGCGAACTGGTGGTCGATGGTGATATTTCCGTGGTTCAGCAGTTTTCTGCATTGCTGGATATGGCTGAATTCGAGCCCGCAGAATTCCTGGCCCCTTATATCGGTGATATTGCCTCTCAGGGATTAAGTCAGGCGGTTCAGGGCGGTTTCCGTTTTCTGCAAAAAGGCCTTAAGCACCAGCAAAGCTATTTAGCGCAAACCCTGACCGAAGAGTGGAAAATGGCACCCGGTTCGCTGGAAGTGGTCTGGTTTAGCGATGAAGTCTCTGCACTGGTGCGGGAACTGGATGCGCTGGATAGACGTATCGAAAAACTGGAGGGTAAACCGTGACGCCTAGGGAAATGCGACGTTTATATCTGATCATCCGCATGTTTCTGATCTACGGCCTTGACGAACTCATCCCTAAAATCCGCTTAACGCTGCCGCTGCGCATTGGTCGTTATCTTTTTTTCTGGTTGCCTAATCGTCATAAAGAAAAGCCGTTGGGCGAGCGTATGCGTATGGCGCTGGAAGAACTGGGGCCGGTATGGATCAAGTTCGGGCAGATGATGTCAACGCGGCGTGACCTTTTCCCTCCTCAGATTGCCGATCAGCTTGCTTTGCTTCAGGACCACGTTCCGCCTTTTGATGGCGCAAAAGCGCGTCAGCAAATTGAAGTGGCGCTCGGTGGTCCGGTGGAAACCTGGTTTGATGAGTTCGACCAGACGCCGCTGGCTTCTGCCTCGATTGCTCAGGTTCATACTGCCATTTTGAAAGAAAACGGTAAGCCGGTGGTTCTGAAAGTGATCCGTCCGGATATTTTGCCGACTATCGTGGCGGATATCCGTCTTATGTCACGTCTGGCAGGCTGGTTACCGATTCTGTTGCCCGATGGTCGCCGTTTGCGCCCCCGTGAGGTGGTACGCGAATATGAAAAAACGCTGCTCGATGAACTGAATTTACTGCGTGAAGCGGCGAATGCTATTCAGCTGCGCCGTAATTTCGAAGGCAGCCCGATGTTGTATGTGCCGGAGGTTTACCCGGATTACTGTAGCGAACGTCTGATGGTGATGGAGCGTATTTACGGTATCCCGGTTTCTGATATTGAAGCGTTGAAGAAACAGGGCACCAATATGAAACTGCTGGCCGAACGCGGCGTGCAGGTTTTCTTCACTCAGGTTTTCCGCGACAGTTTCTTCCATGCCGATATGCATCCGGGCAATATTTTCGTGAGCTATGAAACGCCCGAAGACCCTTGCTACATAGGGATCGATTGCGGCATAGTGGGTTCGCTCAACAAGGAAGACAAACGGTATCTTGCGGAGAATTTCATCGCTTTCTTTAACCGTGATTATCGTAAAGTGGCTGAATTACATGTCGATTCCGGCTGGGTTCCCCGCGATACCAACGTCGAAGAGTTCGAATTCGCTATCCGTACGGTTTGCGAACCGATTTTTGAGAAACCGCTGGCAGAAATTTCTTTTGGTAACGTGCTGCTGAATCTGTTTAATACGGCCCGCCGTTTTAATATGGAAGTTCAGCCTCAGCTCGTGTTGCTGCAAAAAACGTTGCTGTACGTAGAAGGTCTCGGACGTCAGCTTTATCCTCAACTCGATTTGTGGACCACAGCGAAACCTTTCCTCGAAAGTTGGGTGCGCGATCAGGTCGGGTTGCCGGCAATGATCCGTGCATTGAAAGAGCGTGCGCCGTTCTGGCTGGAGAAAATGCCTGAGTTGCCGGATCTGGTTTACCAGAGCCTGCATCAGCATAAGTTGTTGCAATACAACATTGAGAAGCTTTCCTCCCAGATCCATAACCAGAGTTCCCGTCAGGGGCAGTCTCGTTATCTTCTGGGGATTGGTGCGACGCTGCTGTTGAGCGGAACTCTTCTACTGTTGGGCGATGTTAAGGTTTATCCGGCATGCCTGATGATTGCGGGTGCAATTTCCTGGTTGATTGGATGGAAGCGCGCCAGCTGAATACTTTGCGTTAAATTGAATGCCGTTTGCGAACGGCAATGAACGTCGTTCCTTCCTGTTTGAGGTGAAAATAATGGGTGGTATTAGTATTACAAAAATCCTGATTCTCGTTGTACTCGTGGTACTGCTGTTCGGTACTAAGAAACTGCGCGGTCTGGGTTCTGATCTGGGTGCTTCCATCAAAGGCTTTAAAAAAGCCATGAGCGATGATGAAGGCCAGAAAACTAACAAAGATGCTGACACTTCTGCTTCTGATGCTGATTTCATCGCTAAGTCTGTTGAAAGCAAGCCAGAAGCCAAGGCAGATGAAACCAAGAGCCAAAACAAAGAGCAGGTATAAGCCGTGTTCGATATTGGATTTAGTGAACTGCTGCTGGTATTGGTGATTGGCCTGGTAGTCCTTGGGCCGGAGCGTTTACCTGTAGCAGTAAGAACAGTAGCAGGCTGGATCCGCACACTGCGTGCTATGGCGGCTTCTGTTCAGAGTGAGCTTTCGCAAGAACTGAAGCTTCAGGAATTGCAGGACAGCTTGAAAAAAGCTGAAGAAGCTGGACTGAAGAATTTAACGCCAGAAATCAAAGCGTCTATGGATGAGCTGAAAGAAGCGGCTGAGTCTATGAAGCAGTCGATCAACTCAGGGCTGAACCCTGCGGAGAAAGCTGTCGAAAACGCCAAAGCTGAAGGCAACACCATACACAACCCGGTTCTGGATGAAGCCGAAGCGCATCATGATGCAGGTATTTCTCCGGCCACGGCTGAGAAAGTAGCCTCCGCGCCTGTTGCCGCACCGCAAAGTGCCGTTGATGCTGCGCTGGCCTCCAATAAGACGGCGCATGCAGCAGCAGAACATGCTGAAACGCTGGCCGCTTCTGCGGACCCTTCGGTAACGGGATCAACCGCTGACGAGCCTTCTGTTGCCTCTTCGCCGGTAATGAAACCTGTCGCCGCTGAAGCCCCTGTTGCTGAACCCGTAGTACCGGTTAAACCGGTTTCATCAACTCAAACAACAGGTGAGCGTTAAACATGGCTGTTGAAGATACTCAACCACTTATCAGCCATCTGATTGAGCTGCGTAAGCGTCTGCTGAATGCCATTATCTGCATTATCGTGGTGTTCCTGGCACTGGTTTATTTTGCCAATGATATCTACCAGTTGGTCGCTTCTCCGCTGATCAAACAGATGCCGATGGGCGCGAGCATGATTGCGACTGACGTAGCATCGCCGTTCTTCACGCCAATCAAGCTGACGATGATTGTCTCGGTATTTCTTTCTGCACCGTTTATTTTGTACCAGGTCTGGGCGTTTGTAGCGCCTGCGCTGTACAAACATGAACGTCGTCTGATGATGCCGCTGCTGTTCTCAAGCTCTGCGTTATTCTATCTTGGCGTGGCTTTTGCGTACTTTGTCGTCTTCCCGTTGGCGTTTGCGTTCTTTGCCAAAACCGCGCCCGCTGGCGTTCAGATAGCCACCGACATCAACAACTATCTCGATTTCGTGATGGCGCTGTTTATGGCGTTTGGCGTGTCCTTTGAAGTACCGATTGCGATCGTGTTGCTGTGCTGGAGTGGCGTAACCACACCGGAAGATCTGAAGAAAAAGCGCCCTTATGTGTTAGTCGGCGCTTTCGTCGTCGGTATGTTGTTAACCCCGCCGGACGTTTTCTCTCAGACGCTGCTGGCCATTCCGATGTACCTGCTGTTTGAGATCGGCGTGTTCTTTGCCCGGTTCTATGTAGGTGGCCGTCGTCGTGCTGATGTCGATAGCGAAGCTGATCCGGATCAGCCTGCGTAATACATTCTTTGATGAAAAAAACCGCCCTGTTGGGCGGTTTCTGTTTTGGGACTTTTCATGTTTGAAATCGGTATTAACCTCACCAGTAATCAGTTTGATAAAGATCGTCCGCAGGTCGTTGAAAGAGCCAGAACGGCCGGTCTGAGCGGTATGTTGATCACCGGCACGTCCGCACAGGAAAGCGTTGAAGCGCAGAAGATGGCGATGGAATATCCGGATTTCTGCTGGTCGACGGCGGGCGTGCATCCGCATCAGGCGAGTGACTGGACCGAAGACATTGAACGCAGTATTCGTGAGCTGGCTGCATTGCCACAGGTTGTCGCGATCGGCGAATGCGGGCTGGATTTCAACCGTAACTTTTCTCCGGCAGACAGTCAGGAAGCGGCGTTTACCGCGCAACTGTCGCTGGCGAAAGAGTTGCAGTTGCCGGTATTTTTGCACTGCCGTGATGCCGGAGAGCGGTTTGCCGCGTTGATCAAACCCTGGCTACCGGATTTGCCGGGCGGCGTAGTCCACTGTTTTACCGGTACGCGCGAAGAGCTGGAACTTTATCTGGCTCTCGGGTTGTCGATTGGTATTACCGGCTGGGTGTGCGATGAACGTCGCGGGCTGGAACTGCGCGAAATGCTGCCGCTGATCCCTGCTGACCGACTGATGCTGGAAACTGATGCACCTTATCTCTTGCCGCGTGATATGGAAAATAAGCCGAAGAATCGCCGTAACGAACCGGCTTTCCTGCCGCATATTGTGAATCAGGTGGCGATATGGCGGGATGAAGACCCGCAATGGCTGGCAGATATCACGGATGAAAATGCGCGTAAGCTTTTTTCGCTGCCCGTACGTTGAAATTGATGCGTTGAAATAATGCCCCTGAAATAAAAAAGCACCGGCTACCGGTGCTTTTTTATCCGGACGGCAAAGAACGCAAATCAGATTTTCTGAAAATGCGTATTTTCGATGCTCTGACGGACCGGCTGGTTTATCAGGTTCAGCATCAGCAGTGAACGCGCTTCGCCATCGGGTTCGGTATATATGGCTTCGATACCGGTGAAAATCCCGTCGGTAATCACGACATGGTCGCCTTCATACGGCGTCTCGGGGTCGCGGTATTCAACCGAAGGCGGTTCCATCAGCTGTTTGATAACGTCCGGCTGAACCGTCGCCAGTTTTGCACCGAAGCGGATGAAGTGACTGACGCCACGCGTTGCGTTGATCGTCGTGGTATGGATCCGCTCAGGGTCGAACTCGATGAACATATAATTCGGAAACATAGGTTCGCTGACGGCCGTACGGCGTCCGCGCACCATTTTTTCCAATGTGATCATCGGTGTCAGGCAGTTAACTTCCTGGCGCTCCAGATGTTCTTTCGCGCGAAGCAGCTGACCACGTTTGCAATAGAGTAAGTACCAGGATTCCATAGTTTCCCACATTAAAACGTTGAGCGGGGCAGCATACCAAAAGCCGCTCATGAGATACAGACAGTGCAAGTCAGTGCAGACGCTTGCTGATTGTCGGCCCGTTATCTTTTATTATCGAAGAAAAGCGCGGTCTTATCCCCTCTATTCGTCCTAAATTAATCAGGAGAAGTCTCATGGAGTTGTTCTTGCTGAGTAACGGTAAACTCTCAGGTGAATCCGAGTTACTGGGTTATGCAAAAGAGCGTATTCAGGCAATGTTGCAGGCGAAAAACATCCGTTCTGCTGTTTTGATTCCTT
The DNA here is from genome assembly GCF_019049615.1 of Rahnella sp. BCC 1045. Taxonomy (NCBI): domain Bacteria; kingdom Pseudomonadati; phylum Pseudomonadota; class Gammaproteobacteria; order Enterobacterales; family Yersiniaceae; genus Rahnella; species Rahnella sp. BCC 1045. The sequence continues at coordinate 118,304 of NZ_JAFMOZ010000132.1, forward strand.
ACGCCCTGATCCGCAGTGATTATGACGCCCGTGCGAAAGAGCTTTCGGAAGCGCTGGGTATTAAAGTAGACAGCATTCATCACGACGCCAGCCCTGCCCAGGCCATTGCCAGCGCAGAATGTATTTTGATCAGCGGCGGCAATACCTGGATGCTCAACCAGCTGCTGCATGAAAATGGCCTGATTGTGCCGATCCAGCGTGCAGTGCGTGAACGCAATGTGCCTTACATCGGCTGGAGCGCGGGGTGTAACGTAGCCACGCCAAGCATTCGCACCACCAATGATATGCCGGTTCGCAACTCTGTGGTTTTGCCTTCTCTGGGTCTCTTCCCGGTACAGATTAACCCGCACTATATCGATGCGCATTTAAGCGGTCATATGGGGGAAACGCGCGATGAGCGTATTGCCGAATTCTGTGCGGTTAATCCGTCGGAGTCCGTGCTGGCATTGCGTGAAGGCAGCCTGTTGCAGATTTCCGGCAATACTCTGAGCTATTTCAGCGCGAAAGGGCAGGGTTTCAAAGTATTCCGCCACGGGCAGGAAACGCAGGAATATCAGGATACTCAGGCCATACAGCCGCTGGTGCCTTTTAACTGTCAGTAACGCTGTTGCTCAGTCACATCCGCATCGCCAGACCTGCAGCGTTTAAGTCTGGCGGTTATACTGCTTTTTCGTTATCAGTGTTTACCTGCTGATAACAAAAAGACAGCAACAACACCGGAGAGGCTCTATAATGCCCTCCTTCAACCCGGCGACTCAGAATCAGCATGAAATACCGTGATTTACGTGACTTCCTCTCGTTACTTGAAAAGAGAGGCCAACTGAAACGCATCAGCCAGTCTGTTGACCCTTATCTGGAAATGACCGAAATTGCCGATCGCACTTTGCGGGCAGGTGGTCCGGCGTTGCTGTTTGAAAATCCGAAAGGTTATGACATGCCCGTGCTGTGCAATTTGTTCGGCACGCCGCAGCGTGTGGCGATGGGCATGGGGAAAGAAGACGTCAGCGCGCTGCGTGAAGTGGGTGAATTGCTGGCGTTTCTGAAAGAGCCTGAGCCTCCGCGGGGTTTCCGCGATTTATACGATAAGGCACCCAAGTTTAAACAGGTGCTGAATATGCCGACCAAAGTGCTGCATTCCGCACCTTGTCAGCAGCAGATTTGGGAAGGCGACGCGGTTGATATCACGAAGATCCCGGTGATGCAGTGTTGGCCGGAAGATGCGGCGCCACTCATCACCTGGGGCCTGACCGTAACCCGTGGCCCGAACAAACCGCGCCAGAATCTCGGCATTTATCGCCAGCAGGTTCTGGGCAAAAACAAAGTGATTATGCGCTGGTTATCGCATCGCGGTGGCGCGCTGGATTATCAGGAATGGTGCCAGCAAAATCCGGGAAAACGCTTCCCGGTGAGTGTCGCGCTCGGCGCGGATCCGGCCACCATTCTTGGCGCGGTGACGCCGGTGCCGGACACGCTGTCTGAATATGCTTTCGCAGGTTTGCTGCGCGGCAATAAAACCGAAGTTGTGAAGTGCATTTCCAACGATCTGGAAGTCCCGGCCAGCGCCGAAATCGTGCTGGAAGGGTATATCGAACCGGGTGAAATGGCGCCCGAAGGCCCTTATGGCGACCATACCGGCTACTATAATGAAGTAGACAGTTTCCCTGTTTTCACGATTACGCACATGACGCAGCGTAAAGACGCCATTTATCACTCCACCTACACAGGCCGTCCGCCGGATGAACCTGCGGTGCTGGGCGTCGCACTCAATGAAGTGTTTGTGCCGATTTTGAAGAAACAATTCCCGGAAATTGTTGATTTTTATCTGCCACCGGAGGGTTGCTCCTACCGTCTGGCGGTCGTTACCATGAAGAAGCAGTACGCCGGTCATGCGAAACGCGTCATGATGGGAGTCTGGTCCTTCCTGCGTCAGTTCATGTACACCAAGTTTGTGATTGTGTGTGATGACGACGTGAATGCCCGCGACTGGAATGACGTGATTTGGGCGATCACTACCCGGATGGATCCTGCGCGCGATACCGTACTGGTGGAAAATACGCCCATCGATTATCTCGATTTTGCCTCTCCGGTTTCGGGACTTGGCTCAAAAATGGGGATGGATGCGACCAACAAATGGCCGGGTGAAACGCAGCGTGAATGGGGGCGTCCGATTGTGAAAGATCCGGAAGTCACCGCGCGTATCGACGCCATCTGGGAAGAACTCGCTATTCTTAATGATAAAGACGATGCGAAAAAATAATCGAATCTTTGTCCTACGCTTTGCTTTGATGACCCACAGAGGGAACGCATGACAATATTGAGCTGTAAAGTGACCTCGGTTGAGGCGATAACGGATACGGTTTACCGTGTCCGGCTGGTTCCGGAAGCGCCTTTTACTTTCCGCGCGGGCCAGTATCTGATGGTGGTGATGGACGAGCGTGATAAGCGTCCGTTCTCTCTGGCCTCGACGCCTGCTGAAAACAACGTCATTGAGCTGCACATCGGCGCGTCTGAGCTGAATTTGTACGCGATGGCAGTGATGGATCGCATTCTGAAAGAACAGGCGATTACTGTGGATATTCCCCACGGAGACGCCTGGTTGCGCGAAGATGGCGAGCGTCCGCTGGTGCTGATTGCCGGGGGGACCGGATTCTCCTACGTCCGTTCGATTCTTATTACCGCACTTGAGCAGCAACCGCACCGTGATATCTCCATTTACTGGGGCGGGCGTGAGCTGAAGCATCTGTATGATCTCGGCGAGCTGGAAGCGATGAGCATTAACCATCCTAACCTGAAAGTAATCCCGGTGGTTGAACAGCCGGAAGAGGGCTGGCAGGGTAGAAGCGGAACGGTGCTGAGTGCGGTGATGGAAGATTTCTCATCACTGTCTGAGCACGATATTTATATCGCCGGTCGTTTTGAAATGGCAAAAATTGCCCGTGAACGTTTTGTTGCGGAGCGCGGTGCGCAGGAAGACCGTCTGTTTGGCGATGCCTTCTCTTTCATCTGATTGAGATTTAGAGATAGAGATGAAAAAGCCCGCCCCTGACAGGCGGGAAAACGGCAACTAAAACGGGAAGAACAAGATTTAAAAAGCGGGCATTTAGCCCGCTTTTTCTTTTTTACAGACTTACGTCAGATGCGTTCGAAGACGGTGGCGATACCCTGACCTAAACCGATACACATGGTGGCGACGCCAAACTGCACATCGCGACGTTCCATCAGGTTCAGCAAAGTCGTGGAAATACGCGAACCGGAGCAACCGAGCGGATGTCCGAGCGCAATAGCGCCGCCGTTCAGGTTGACGCGTTCTTCCATCGTTTCGAGCAACCCCAAGTCTTTTACGCACGGCAACGCCTGCGCGGCAAAGGCTTCGTTGAGTTCGAACAGGCCGATGTCCTGCACGCTCAGACCGGCGCGTCTCAACGCCAGACGCGTTGCAGGAACCGGACCGTAACCCATAATCGACGGGTCGCAGCCGACCACCGCCATTGCACGGATGCGGGCGCGGGCTTTCAGTCCTAAAGATTTGGCATGGGATTCGCTCATCAGCAGCATCGCTGAAGCACCATCGGACAGGGCAGAAGAAGTCCCCGCCGTGACGGTGCCGTTCACCGGATCGAATGCCGGACGAAGGGCTGCCAGCGTGGCGACCGTGGTTTCCGGACGGATGACCTCGTCGAAATCATAACGGGTCAGCACCCCTTCGGCGTTATGGCCTTCGGTCGGAACAATTTCATTGGCGAAATGACCGGCGACCGTGGCGGCATGTGCACGCTGATGAGAACGTGCGGCAAATTCATCCTGCATTTCACGGCTGATCTGATGCATTTTTGCCAGCATTTCTGCGGTCAGCCCCATCATCCCCGCCGCTTTCGCCACGGTTTTGCTCAGGCCCGGATGGAAATCCACGCCGTGATTCATCGGCACGTGGCCCATATGTTCCACGCCGCCAATCAGACTGACTTGTGCGTCGCCGACCATAATAGCGCGGGCCGCGTCGTGAAGAGCCTGCATGGAAGAACCGCACAGACGGTTGACCGTGGTCGCAGGAACGCTGTGTGGAATTTCTGCCAGCAGAGCGGCGTTACGGGCAATATTGAAGCCCTGTTCCAGCGTCTGCTGTACGCAGCCCCAGTAAATATCATCAATCGATTTGGCATCGACCGACGGGTTGCGTACCAGCAGGGCGCGCATCAGATGTGCCGATAAGTCTTCAGCCCTGACCTGGCGGAATGCGCCGCCTTTCGAACGACCCATCGGCGTGCGGACTGCATCAACAATGACTACGTTTTCCATGATTTCGGTCCTTATGCCTGATTGCCGGTGCTGAGATTTTCCAGCGGAGCTGCAACCGGATAGTAACTTTCATTGGTTTGCGCTTTGGCGCGTAACCCTTCTGGTGCCTGATACATCGGCCCCAGATGTGCGTACTGTTCGGTCATTTTCAGATATTCGGCGGTGCCGAGGGTATCGAGATAACGGAACGGGCCACCGTGGAACGGAGGGAATCCGAGGCCGTAAACCAGTGCCATATCGGCTTCTGCCGGGCTGGCGATAATGCCTTCTTCCAGGCATCGAACGACTTCGTTAATCATCGGTATCATCATGCGGGCAATGATCTCCTGCGGTGAGAAATCGGAATGTGCAGGTTTCAGGTTTTCAGCTAACAGGCTGATCGCCTGATCGTCGACGTCTTTACGCGGCTTGCCTTTGCTGTCCTGGCTGTAACGGTAAAAACCCAGTTGGTTTTTCTGACCAAAGCGGCGGTTGTCAAATAAGACGTCCACGGCGTCACGGTAATTGCGTGCCATACGCTGCGGGAAACCGGCGGCCATAACGGCCTGCGCGTGGTGCGCGGTATCGATGCCCACGACATCCAGCAAATAAGCTGGGCCCATCGGCCAGCCGAACTGTTTTTCCATCACTTTGTCGATCTGGCGGAAATCGGCACCGTCGCGCAGCAGCAGGCTGAAGCCCGATAAATACGGGAACAGCACGCGGTTAACAAAGAATCCCGGGCAGTCGTTGACCACGATCGGTGTTTTGCCCATCGCCAGCGCGTAAGAGACGATGCGCGAAATTGTTTTGTCCGAGGTTTTCTCGCCACGTACGATTTCAACCAGCGGCATACGGTGAACCGGATTGAAGAAGTGCATACCGCAGAAGTTTTCCGGACGTTTCAGCGAGGACGCCAGCTGATCGATAGGAATGGTTGAGGTATTCGAGGCCAGAACGGTATCGGCACCGAGCAGGGATTCTGCTTCAGCCAGTACCGCCGCTTTCACTTTTGGATTTTCCACGACCGCTTCGACCACCACTTTGGCGCGTTCGATGCCGCTGTAATCCAGTGTCGGATGAATGGTCGACAGCACTTTTGCCATCTTCATGCCGTCCAGCTTGCCGCGTTCCAGCTGTTTATTCAGCAGTTTAGCCGCTTCATTCATGCCAAGCGTCAGGGACTGTTCGCTGATATCTTTCATCACAACCGGCACGCCTTTCAGCGCAGACTGATAAGCGATACCGCCGCCCATAATCCCCGCGCCGAGAACGGCAGCCTGCGCAGGTTTTTCACAGTCTTGTGCCAGTTTTTTGGCTTTGCCTTTCACGAACTGATCGTTAAGGAAAATGCTGACCAGTGCGCGTGCTTCTTTAGATTGCGCGAGAGGAACAAAACTGGCGGTTTCCAGCTTAAGTGCTTCTTCACGGCCAAGGCGCGCAGCAGCTTCGATCGTTTTCACTGCGGTCACCGGTGCCGGGTAATGTTTCCCGGCATTTTGCATGACCATGCTTTTCGCTACGCTGAAGCTCATCGCCGCTTCAACCTTGCTGAGTTTCAGAGGCTGAAGTTTCGGTTCGCGGCGGCTGTGCCATTCCAGTTTCCCCGCGATGGCCTGTTGCAGCACGCTGATACCGGCATCGCGCAGTTTTTCTGCATCAACGACCGCATCCACCAGCCCGATTTTCAGGGCATCTTTGCCGCTGATATTTTTGCCTGCGGCGATAATTTCCAGCGCGCTGTCTGTACCAATCAGGCGCGGAAGGCGTACCGAGCCGCCAAAGCCCGGCATAATGCCTAAGCTGGTTTCCGGCAAACCGATGCGCGCGTCAGCCGTAATGATACGGAAATCGGTGGCCAGTACGCATTCGCAGCCTCCGCCCAGCGCATACCCGCTGATGGCAGAAAGCGTCGGGACCGGTAAATCTTCCAGGCGGTTGAAAATGCTGTTGGCGAAATCCAGCCACTCGTGCAGTTTTTCCGCCGGTGCGTTAAACAGAGATAAAAACTCGGTGATATCCGCACCCACAATGAAAGCGGATTTCGCTGAACTGAGCAGCAAGCCTTTCAGCTCGGACTGTTTTTCCAGTACCGCAATGGCTTCGCCGAGGCTGGCGACCGTTTGGGTATCGAGCTTGTTCACCGAGCCCGGAGCGTCAAACACCAGCTCAGCAATACCGCCATCGAGCCAGTGCAGATGTAATGTTTCGCCTTGGTAGAGCATGTGTCTCTCCTGAATCATCTGGGATGATCTGGTATGACCAGATGCTTTCGAGTGTGGTTTTTATGTTAATAATTTGCAAATGAGATGTGTTTTATTTGCAGGCAAGATCACAAACCTTCCGGGACTATGGTCACGGTGAGGCTGTGGTAAGATGCTGCATCGTTATTCAGGTGAAAAAAGGACAGTGGGATGGAATCGCTTACTACGCTTTATAAAGAACATATCGCCACGCTGCAGGCGCGTGCCCGTGAAATTCTGCAACGTTCTCAGCTTGATGCGTTACTCATTCACTCCGGTGAACTGATAACGACCTTCCTTGATGATCACAGTTATCCCTTCAAAGTTAACCCGCAATTCAAAGCTTGGGTGCCGGTCACTAAAGTGCCGAACTGCTGGCTGTGGGTGGATGGCGTTAATGCGCCGAAGCTGTGGTTCTATTCGCCGGTGGATTACTGGCACAGTCATGAGCCATTGCCTGAGAGTTTCTGGACCAAAGAAATTTCGCTGACGCCGCTGGCAAATGCGGACGATATTAAAGGCCAGTTGCCGGTGGATCTGAAGCGCGTGGGCTATATCGGCTCCGGCCAGGATCGCGCCATCAGCATGGGCGTTCCGGCGTCGAACGTGAACCCGAAAACAGTGCTGGATTACCTGCATTATCATCGCGCCTACAAAACTGATTACGAGCTGGCCTGTATGCGTGAAGCGCAGAAAGTCGCCGTAAGCGGTCACCGTGCTGCGAAAGAAGCGTTTCTGTCGGGGATGAGTGAGTTTGATATCAATCTCGCGTATCTCACCGCGACCGGTCACCGCGACACTGATGTGCCTTACGACAACATCGTGGCGCTCAATGAACACGCTTCCGTGCTGCATTACACCACGCTTGATAACCAGCCTCCGGCCGAAATGCGCAGTTTCCTGCTTGATGCGGGCGCAGAATATAACGGTTATGCCGCTGACCTGACGCGTACCTATGCTGGAAAACCTGACAGCGATTTTGGCGCATTGGTTAAAGATCTGAACACCGAACAACTGGCGTTAATTGATTCGATTAAATCCGGTGTGCGCTATACCGACTATCATGTTCAGATGCACCATCGCATCGCCAAACTGCTGAAAGCGCACAAGCTGGTGGTCGATATCAGCGAAGACTCGATGGTTGAACAGAACCTGACCGGGCCTTTCCTGCCGCATGGTCTTGGGCATCCGCTGGGGTTGCAGGTTCATGATGTTGCCGGTTTTATGCAAGATGATCAGGGCACGCATCTGGCCGCGCCTTCGCAATATCCCTATCTGCGTTGTACGCGTGTGATTGAACCACGAATGGTTCTGACCATCGAACCGGGCCTCTATTTCATTGATTCGCTGCTTATGCCGTGGCGCGAAGGGCAATTCAGTAAGCACTTTGCCTGGGATCGTATTAATGCAATGAAGCCATTTGGCGGGATCCGTATCGAAGACAATATTGTCATTCATGACAATCGTATCGAGAACATGACCCGTGATCTGAAGCTGGCCTGATGCAGCCGTATTCCGTCCCCGCTGAACCGGTCAGTTACAGCGAAGAAATAAAGAAGAGCCGTTTCATCACCTTGCTGGCAAGAACGGAAGGCGTTGAGGCGGCGAAAGTTTTTGTTCAGAACGTCAGAAATCAACATCCTGCAGCGCGTCATCACTGCTGGGCATTTGTGGCTGGCGCGCCGGATGATTCTCAGCAACTGGGCTTTTCCGATGATGGTGAACCTGCAGGCACAGCGGGCAAACCTATCCTCAGCCAGCTGATGGGAAGCGGGGTGGGAGAAATAACCGCCGTCGTTGTGCGTTATTACGGCGGCATTATGCTGGGCACCGGCGGGCTGGTGAAAGCCTACGGTGGCGGCGTCCAGCAGGCATTAAAGCTGCTGGTGGTGCAGCAAAAAGTCCCTCTGGCGGAATTCGCGGTGCAGTGTGATTACAGCCAGTTACAGCTGGTGGAAACGCTGCTCTCGCAGGTTGGCGGGCATATTTTACGCAGTGAATACGGGGCTTCGGTCGATCTCGTTCTGGCTTTGCCTGCCGCACAGGCGCAGGCCGCAATCAGTCAGCTTTTCGATATCAGCCGTGGCGCGCTCATCTTGCGTCCGGTTTCTTAAATTTTTCTATGGTTAATTCGCTGAGGAACGCACCAGCATGCATTTTCGTGCCATAACACGCATCGTCGGGGTGCTCGTCATCCTTTTCTCCGGAACGATGATTATTCCCGGCCTGGTCGCTTTAATTTACCGCGATGGCGCGGGTCGTGCGTTCAGCCAGACCTTCTTTGTTGCTCTGGCCATTGGGTTATTCCTCTGGCTGCCCAACCGTAAGCAAAAAAGCGAGCTGAAGCCGCGCGAAGGTTTCCTGATTGTGGTGCTGTTCTGGACGGTGCTGGGCAGCGTCGGGGCATTGCCGTTTCTGTTCTCCGAGCGACCCAATCTTTCCCTGACGGATGCGTTCTTCGAATCCTTTTCAGGTCTGACAACGACGGGCGCGACCACGCTGGTCGGACTGGATTCCCTGCCGAAAGCGATCCTTTTCTACCGGCAGATGCTGCAATGGTTTGGCGGCATGGGGATCATTGTGCTGGCGGTGGCGATTCTGCCGATACTGGGCGTCGGGGGGATGCAGTTGTATCGCGCCGAAATGCCGGGGCCGTTGAAAGATAACAAAATGCGCCCGCGAATTGCTGAGACGGCCAAAACGCTGTGGCTTATCTATGTGCTGTTGACGATTGCCTGTGCGCTGTCACTCTGGGGCGCGGGGATGTCGGTTTTCGATGCCATCGGACATAGCTTTTCAACCATTGCTATCGGTGGTTTCTCGACGCACGACGCCAGTATCGGTTATTTCCACAGTGGCACCATTAATACGATTGTCGCCGTTTTCCTGCTTATCTCCGGTTGTAACTATGGCCTCCACTTTGCTGTGCTGAGCGGACGCAACCTGAAAGTCTACTGGCGTGACCCGGAATTCCGGATGTTCATCGGCGTGCAATTTACGCTGGTAGTGATCTGTACGTTTATTTTGTGGATCCATAATACCTACGGCTCAGGACTGGAAACGCTGAATCAGGCATTCTTCCAGGTGGTGTCGATGGCAACGACGGCAGGGTATACCACCGACAGCATTTCCAAGTGGCCGCTGTTCCTGCCTCTTCTATTATTGTGTTCTGCGTTTATTGGTGGCTGTGCGGGTTCGACCGGCGGCGGTCTGAAGGTTATCCGTATCCTGCTGCTCTATTTACAAGGCACGCGGGAACTGAAAAGACTGGTTCACCCGAATGCGGTTTACACCATCAAGCTGGGTAACCGCGCATTACCGGAACGTATTATTGAAGCAGTATGGGGTTTCTTCTCGGCTTACGCGCTGGTATTTATTGTCAGCATGCTGGCAATAGTGGCGACGGGCGTGGATAACTTCTCTGCTTTTGCCGCAGTCACAGCCACGCTCAATAACCTGGGGCCGGGGCTGGGCGTCGTGGCAGATAACTTCGCATCAATGAATTCCGTGGCGAAATGGATCCTGATTGTCACGATGCTCTTTGGCCGCCTTGAGGTCTTCACATTATTAGTGCTGTTCACGCCGACATTCTGGCGCGAATGAGTTTTTGAAAGGGAATAAGAATGAAAGCGTTGATCCTCTACTCAAGCCGTGACGGCCAGACTCATGCCATCGCTTCCTTTATAGCAAATGAGCTGAAAGAGAAGTGCAACTGTGATGTTGTCGATCTGGCTCACGCGGGCCACGTTGATTTAAAGCATTACGACCAGGTCATGATCGGCGCGTCCATTCGCTACGGTCATTTTAATGCTGTGCTGGATAAGTTCGTTAAGACGCATTCGAAAACGCTGAATCAAATGCCTTCTGCATTTTTCGGCGTGAACCTGACAGCCCGTAAGCCGGAGAAGAGAACGCCGCAGACGAATGCCTATGTGCGTAAGTTCCTGCTGACGTCACCGTGGGAACCGGCAATCTGCGGTGTCTTCGCCGGAGCATTACGTTATCCGCGTTATCGCTGGTTCGATAAGGTGATGATCAAACTGATTATGCGAATGACAGGTGGCGAAACGGATACGAGTAAAGAAGTTGAATACACTGACTGGCAACAGGTGGCTAAATTCGCTAAAGATTTTGGGCAGATATCGTTTAAAAAATCGCACTAATGCGGGCTTAATAGACGTTTAGGACAAAAAGAAAGCATTCGGAAAGTTTTTTGAAATTAAGGGTTGCGGCCTTCTGAGAACTCCCTATAATGCGCCTCCACTGACTGGGAACAATGACTCCTCTAACGAGAAGCAAGTCGCCCAGTCAGGAAGAATCAACCCGGTGAAAACGCCGCATCTTGTAAAAGAAAATGGTTGACTCTTCAGGGAGAAAGAGTATTATCTGCCTCCCACGTTGCTGAGTTAATTCTCGCAACGTACGCTCTTTAACAATTTATCAGACAATCTGTGTGGGCACTCACAAGGCGATATCAGCCACTTCGGTGGCAAAAAATATCAAGTCTTAGAGTGACCAAGCAGTAATTCATTTAGTTGAATTATTACGAAAGTAAACTTTGAGCACCGCTTAACGTGTTTAAGCAAATCGAACTTTTAATTGAAGAGTTTGATCATGGCTCAGATTGAACGCTGGCGGCAGGCCTAACACATGCAAGTCGAGC